>NZ_BAAHFQ010000169.1:0-5882 GCF_054681715.1 Deferrisoma sp. | reverse complement strand
CCCCGGCCAGGCTGTAGAGGACCGGCCCGCCCCGCTCGCGGGCGGCGAGCGCCAAGCGGTACGTAAGTTCGGCCAGGGGGTCGTCCTCGGGCGGGCCCGCCACCACGTCGTCCACCCCGGCCGGGGCGAACACCCGAAGCCTCGGCGCCCCGGGGCCGAGGAGGGCCCAGTAGCGCCGAAGCGCCGCCACCCCCTGGACCGCCCTCTGGCCCAGGGTGGTCACCGCCCACACCTCCTCGGCCGGCCCCACGCTCGGCCGGGCCCGTCCGGCCCACCACGCGGCCGGATACACCGGTACCCGCTCGGGGTCCAGATACCCCAGCAACTCCGGAACCACGAGCCACGTGCCGCCCAAGGTACACAGCAGCACCGGCCTACGCTCTCGCTCGTGCATGAGCCCTCCCGTGGCCATCGGCCCCGCCGACCCCGCGCCCTTCGCCCTTGCCCCACCGGGCATCCCGCCCACCCCGGACACGGAGCCCGCGGGGCGGCTTCGGCCTCAGACGCCCCGCTCTCCCCCGGGCGCCGAACCCGGCCGACTCGGCGCCCGTGTCGCGGGGGGCGAAGGGTTCACGGTTCTCGGCCCTCGGTCAGCCAGGTCAGTTGCTCGTCCAGCGCTGCCAGGGTCCTGGCGTTTTGTTCCTCGGCCCCCGGGCACAGGGCGAGCGCCCCGACCCGGACGTCGCCGGATGGCGAGGACCACACCGCAGTCTCCCGGCCCGGATACACCGCCAACGCCCCCACGACCCCGGGGAGCGCATCGCGGTACGCGTGCATCTTCACGAGGTCGTCTTCCTTTACCGTGCCCGTCCCAAACGGCTCGTCCTCGCCACCGTACAACTCGCCGCCACCCGCTGTTTTTCGGTACTTCGCGTCCAGCACGAGGTGGCGTTCCCCCAGGGAGATCACGAAATCGGGCCGGAGCGCCCCCCGCGAATAGGGCCTCAGCCACTTCTGGAACTCGAAGACGGCCCCGGTCGCGTAGTGAACGCAGAGTCCCTCCGCAACCCGAATCTCCCGGTCGTCCGTGTGCGACAACGGCGCCATGCGCACCGGCACGCCCCATCGGGCCTCCAAGGCGTCAAGCAGCGAAAAGAGGACCCAGTACTCGTACACCGTGGCCACATCCTTGACCTCGCACAGGGCCTCGAGATCGGCGTCGTTCCACCGGATCCGGCTCGCCGAGAAGAACTCCAGGAAATACCGAAACAACTGCCGATACCCGTCGCGGCGCGTGAGCACGGTGGAGGCCCAGGGAATCTGCCGCAGGTCCCCCACGTCCTCGAAGAAGCGGTCGGCCAACAGCGCGTCCAGGAGCCCGGCCGCCTCCCGGAGGGGTTCGTCGAACTCGCCGTTCAATAGGGTTTCGGTGCCCGCGAACCGGCTCCAGAACTCGGCCACCGCCCCCCGCAACTCGGTCAGAAAGTATTTGAGGAACCGATTTTCCGGGGTGTCGTAGGTCCAGTATCGTCGAACGCTCGGGATCTCCCGTGGGAACCGGCGTTGCCCCCCCTGCCCGCCGAGCGCCCGGGCCAGCGGCGTGCCGGCCAGCGGGTGCTCCGGCTCCAGGAGGGCCAGGGCATCCGCCCCCCCGGCGAGGGCCGCGAGCACCCGGGGGCCCACCTGGGACGTCCGTTCCACCGGGGCGGGCTGCTCCTCCGTCTCGAGGCGGCGGTGAGGGTTGCGGTGCACCAGGCGAAACAGCCCTTCCACGCTCAGGGGCTCGGAAAACAGGATCCGCAGCAGGTACAGCAGCGCGGCGTACGAGAGCGCCGCGGGCGGCGGCCCCTCCCGCTCCCACGCAAACCCCGCCGGGGTGGCGAACGAGAACACCACCTCGGGGATCCGGCGGCACACCTCGTCGAACATGCACCGGAACTGTTCGGGGGTGACCTTGCGGTTGACCACCTCGATGGGGATGCCCCGGAATCGGGCTACTCCCACGAAGTTCCCGAGCCCGAAGCGGCCCGCCTCGGGCCCCAGGTACTCCCCAAACGGGGCGAACTCCTCCGGGGTGAGCGGCCGGGGATGGCCCGGCTGGAGCACCACGAAGCAGCCTTCCCACTCCCGGGTTTGGACCACCTCCGGGGAACGGTCGAACGCTTCCAGAACGGCGGGCTCCCACCGCACCAGGGTCGGCGCGAACGCGATGCCCTTTTCCGGGAACCAGGCCCCCACCCGCATCGTCACTCGATGGCGCTCGCGTAGCGCTGCTCACACAGGGTCTGGAGCATCCGGCGCAGCTTTTCGGCCGATCGGGGCAAGCGGAACGTCCGGACGTCCGCCGCCCCAACCCCGGCCACCTCGGCCGGGTCGTCGCGGTCCTTGGCCTCGAGTCGCTCGCAGAACCAGAACAACCGCGCCAGGGGGCGGCCCAGCCGCTGGAGGGTCCCGTGGAACTTGGGCAGGATCTTCTGGAGCACCTGAAGGTCGAAGAGGTTCACCAGGGTTTCGTCGGTCGTCGTTTCGGCCCCAAGGCGGATGAACCGCCCGATCTCGTTCGCCACCCGATACCCGAAGTGGAGGTGATCGGGCGCCAAAAGGCCATGCAGGGCCGGCAGGGGGTTCGGGCTGGCATGGCGGTGCCTCCAGAGGCGGTCGAACGCCTCGTAGTCGGCGCGGGTGGCCGGCACCGCCTCGCCGACGAGCGAGCGCACGTCCGGATCGGTGAACTCCACCGCCGGAAACGCCTCGGTCCCGGTCGGCTCGCCCAGGTATCCGTGGAGGTCCACCTCGTTGAACTCGATCACGTTGGCCCTGTCGAGCACCTTGGGGCTGAACATGTAGGTGGTTTCGTCCACGTTCACCGTGCCCGTGAAGTAGACGTTTTCGGGAATCACAAGCCGCGGGGGCACCCGCACTTCGGCGGCCTCGCCGCCGGGTCCGGGCACCGGCCCGGGCTCGTCGTGGAGGCACAGGGGCTCGGCCCCGCCCCCAAGCCGGCTTTCAAGGCAGCTCAGGAAATCGGAGAAATACTGCTCCACCTTGGCGAGGTTCATCTCGTCAAGAATCACGAAAAAGGGTCTGGCGGTGCGCCCCTCGGCGCGGGCCCGTTCTTGCTCGGCCTGCGCCCGCAGCAGCACCCGCACCACCTCGGTGGGCTGATAGGTCTGGGTGAGGAGATTGTAGAAGCCCAGTACGCCCCGGTTGTCGGTCCAGTCGGGCCGCACCGACACAAATGCGTGGCGTTCCGGCTCGCCGTCCGCCGCGTACCGGGCGAACAACTGTGCGATTTTGGTCTTTCCGGTGCCCGAGATTCCCGTCAGGATCACAAACGGCTTGGTCGCAAGCGAGAGCACGTAGCTTGTGATGACCGTACGGGGAAAGTGGAATCCCACCCCCTCGAAGTAAGCGTACACGTCGCCGGGCTTGGGCTCGGCCCCGGGCAGCACGATCTCGTCCGTCTCCGCATCGTAGTACGCGCCCGCCAACCGCCCGTCAGCCATGGGTTTCCTCCCCGCGCCCGATCTCCCGAATCCACGCCGCCAGATTGCGCCTCACGTGGTCCTCCCAGCCTTGGGTCCATCCCGCCGGTTCCGCCGCCAGGCGCCCCAGCACCTCCTCAACGGAAACCCGCGCCGTCTTCCGCCCCGCAAACGCCGCGAGCACCCGCTCCAGGTCGTCGCGCGTCGGCAGCCTGCGGGGAGCTTCCGTCGCCTCCTCGGACCCGAAGGCCTCGTCGCACAATCGATAGATTGCCGCGAGGTCGCGGGCCACCCGGTCGAGAAGAGCGCCGGGCGTGCCCCAACCGGAGAGGGTTTCCGGCGTCACGTAGTAGCCCAGGCGGTACCACCCCCCGAACGAAGCGTCCCGAAACTCGTCGCAGAACATCGCCCCCGCCTCGCCCAACGCGCGCACCTTCGCCGTGATGCCCCGGTCTGCCAGCACCCGGGCCGTCGTCTCGCCCCGGGGAACCATGAGGCCCCAAAAGAACTGGCGGTCGAACTCCGGAATCGCCTGCCGCCAACCGCTCCGGTCGCCCGTGATCTCGGCGCGGCATCCGGCCGCCTCTTTTTCGTCGAATCCCTCGAGGTGCCAGCCGTAGCCTCTGCGCCCTATTGGAAACACGTACACGCGGCAGAGGTACTGGAAACTCCGCGTGGGGCCGCGCACCGACTTGGGGTTAGGCCGAATCTCCAGCCGTGTGCCCGGGAGCGCGTAGCGCCGTTGAAGCGCCTCGAACACCCGGGCGCAGACCTCCATCTCCTCGGGGCCCCGCCGCGGCGAACCGATCAACCGTGCCAAGCCGTCCAACGATAGTTGGTCCGTCATCCTTCTTCGCCCTCCCGGCTCAACTGCGCCAACCACGCACCCAGGTTCCGGCGCACGTGCTGCCGCCAGTCCGGTTGCCAACCCGGGTCCCGCGCCGCCAGCGCGTCCAACAACTGACTCACCGGTATCCGGAGCTCCCGGGTCCCCTTTCGGCGAAGCGCCGCCAACGCGTCCCGAACCTCCCCAACTCCCGGATAGCGGGGCACCGCCGGCCGCGAAACCGAACCCGTGATGCCCAACGCCTCGCGGTCGAACAGGAAGCGACTGCCCTCCCGGCGGATCGGTAGCCCGTGGTCCAGCTTCAAGTGCCGTAGATGCCCCTCTACCCCGCCACGGGCCGCCTCCATCTGCTCCCACGTCGCCCCCTCCAAGAGCAAATAATCAATCTGTCCCGCGCCGCCCCGGTGCCCCAACCACGACACCGGGTCGGGCCGCCCCGCGCCCCGCAGGCTCGGATCGCGAATCTGCGCGATGGTTTCTCGACGGTCGAGCTCTTTGTTGCGCCGTGTGGTCATGCCTCGCCCTCCCTCGCGCGTTGCGGCAATGCCTTCGATCCCTTCCGTGCAGGTCCAAGGCTACCGGCGTCATGACCGGCGGCTCTACGTCCTTCGGGGTCACTTTTGGGAGTCACAATCCCTTCCCGCCAGGGTCCTCCCCGCCGACTAACTTTCGATGGACGCCCGTAGGCTCTCTCGTCAGCGCCGAGTTCTGCCAGCCCGGCAACGTTGCGGCAGGCTGCCGCGGGTCTGGAGGAAAGGCGAACGCGCCACGGGATCATCTCGTGGGAAAAGGGGCGTGCAAGCCGCCACGCAAGTGGCTTCCCCCGGGGCCACTCGGCGACCCGGCGACCGGGCAGCCGAGATCACTGCTCTACCGCGTCGCGATCTCTTCTGAATCAGGATTCCAGAAGGATGAAGGCAGAAGGCGGAAGGATGAATGACTGCCCCTTGGTTCAACGCGGCGTCACCGCCCCAAACACAAGAGGTTGAACCAGGCAACTCCGCTCAAACGCCCACCGCCGCCGTGCGGATCACGTCACTTCATCCATTTCAGAAGGATGAAGGCAGAAGGATGAAGGATGAATCACGTCGTCCTGGCCTTCACACGCTTCACAATCGTCACCAATATCGACAAGAGTTCGTCTGTTTCCTCGGATACCCTTTTCAACTCCCCCTCCAGCCCGTACCCACCGCCCATCAGCAACTCACACCAGTACCCCGCTTCGTCCAGCTCTTGGATTCCAACCTCAAGCTTCGACACGAACTCCGCGTCCGAACGCGCTCGCCTTGCCTCCCGATACTGCGCCCCGACACTGGTCGCAGACCTGAGCAGTTGGCGGCCCAGCACGCCTGCGCTGGTCGTTCTCGGCAAGGAGTCTACGAGCCGAACCACAGCAAGAGCGTACTCCTTCAACCGAGTGTCAATATCGCCATCACGGTTGGCTACGCCGCCCCTGTTCCTGCTGGGACCTTCATCCTTCATCCCTCATCCTTCATCCTTCCAAACTATCCCTTCTGAATCAGGACTCCAGAAGGATGAAGGCAGAAGGCGGAAGGATGAATGGCTGCGCCTTGGTCCAACGCGCTGTCACCGCCTCAAACGCAAAAGGT
>NZ_BAAHFQ010000168.1:0-5904 GCF_054681715.1 Deferrisoma sp. | reverse complement strand
TGGGGTTCGGCGAGGGGTTACCGAAGGGCTTTGGCCGCACTCCGCGGGTGCTGCGTCACAGCATCCCAGTCGTGTCCTCTCCCCGAACGGACCTTCGTTCCAGGTCTGCCCCGCACGGGATCCCCCGCGGCGGAACCGGGTTCCGCCGCGCTTCAGCAAGGGTTGCCGACGTTTCCGTCCAGGCCCGTTCGGGCCCCAGAGCAAAGGGAGGAGAACCATGGCGAAACTCGAACCCCGGCACGTCCCGTCCGACCTGGAAATCGCCCAGAACCACAAGATGAAGCACATCCGGGAGATCGCCGAGAAGGCCGGCATCCTGGAGGACGAGCTGGAGTACTACGGGAACTACAAGGCCAAGGTCGATTACGCCAAGGTCCTGGAACGCCTCAAGGACCGGCCCGACGCCAAGCTCATCGACGTGACCGCCTGCACCCCCACCCCGCTGGGGGAGGGCAAGACCGTGACCTCCATCGGGCTCAACGAGGGCCTGAACTACATCGGCAAGCGCTCGATGCTGTGCCTGCGCGAGCCCAGCCTCGGGCCGGTGTTCGGCATCAAGGGCGGCGCGGCCGGCGGCGGGTACTCCCAGGTGGTGCCCATGGAGGACCTGAACCTCCACTTCACCGGCGACATCCACGCCGTGTCCATCGCCCACAACCTGTGCGCCGCTGCCCTGGACGCCTCGCTCCTGCACGGCAACCCCCTGAACATCGACCCCCTCACCATCGAGTGGCGCCGGGTCGTGGACGTGAACGACCGGGCCCTGCGGCAGATCGTGATCGGCCTCGGCGGCAAGCTCAATGGCATCCCGCGCGAAAGCGGCTATGACATCGCCGTGGCCTCAGAGGTGATGGCCATCCTGGCCCTCGCCACCGACCTCAAGGACCTGCGGCAGCGGATCGGCCGGATCGTGCTCGGGTACACCTACGACGGCAAGCCCGTGACCACCGAGGACCTTCAGGTGGCCGGCGCCATGACCGTGCTCCTCAAGGACGCCTTGAAGCCCAACCTGATCCAGAGCCTCGAGGGCAACCCGGCCCTCATCCACGCCGGCCCGTTCGCCAACATCGCTCACGGCAACAACTCCATCGTGGCCGACAAGGTGGCCCTGAAGCTCGGGGACTACGTGGTCACGGAGTCCGGGTTCGCCGCCGACATGGGCGCCGAGAAGTTCATGAACATCACCTGCCGCTACGGCGGGTTCAAGCCCGACTGCGTGGTGATCACCTGCACCGTGCGGGCTCTCAAGATGCACGGCATGCCCTACGAGAAGATCGCCAGCATGACCCCGAAGCAGCTCGCCGAGTTCCTGAAGGGCGAGCACTACGATTACCTCGAAAAGGGCATCGAGAACCTCGAGGCCCACATCGAGAACATGCGCAAATTCGGCGTGCCGGTGGTGAACACGATCAACAAGTTCGCCTTCGACCGGGACGACGAGGTCAAGATGATCCAGAAGCGGGCCGAGGCGGCGGGCGCCCGGGCCTCGGTGCCGATCGAGGTCTGGATGCACGGCGGCGCCGGCGCCGAGGACGCGGCCCACGAGGTCGTGAAGGCCTGCGACGAGCCCAGCAACTTCAAGTTCCTCTACCCGGACGACTGGTCCATCAAGCAGAAGATCGAGATCATCGCCAAGGAGATGTACGGGGCCGACGGCGTGGACTACATGCCCGCCGCCGAGGAGAAGATCAAGCGGTACACCGAGCTTGGCTACGACAAGTTCCCGATCTGCATGGCCAAGACCCACCTGAGCCTCAGCCACGACCCGACCTTGAAGGGCCGGCCGCGGGGCTTCCGGGTGCCGGTGCGGGACATCCGGGCCAGCGTGGGCGCCGGGTTCCTGTACCCGCTTCTCGGTGAGATGCGCACCATGCCCGGGCTCTCGGCCGACCCGGCCTACCGGTACGTGGACATCGACGAGAACGGCAAGATCAAAGGTTTGTTCTAACTCCCTTCGTTTCGGTTCCGGACAACGGGGGAGGGGGCCTCCCCCTCCCCCGTTTGTCCTTTTTCGAGGGACGGCTTTGCCCGAGCGCCGCTATACGGTCCGGTTCGAACCCGATGGCGTGTCCATCGACGTCTACCGCGAGGCGGAGAATCTCCTCCGGGTCGCGATGGTCGCCGGCGTGCACGTCAACGCCTCGTGCGGCGGGGCCGGCACCTGCGGCAAGTGCAAGGTCCGGATCCTCGAGGGGGAGTACCGCTCCAAACCCTCCTCGAAGCTCTCCCAGGACGAGTGGGCCAAGGGGTACCGGCTGGCCTGCCAGACCGAGATCCTCGGCGACCTCGTGGTCGAGGTGCCGGTGGAGTCCCGGTACGAGAAGGACGTCCTGGGCCGCCGGCCCGAGCACGTGCTCCGGGCCGCCAAGTTTCAGCGGGAGTACGAGGGTATCGCGCCGGAACCGGCGGTGGCCAAGTACTACGTGGAGCTCCCGCCCCCCACGGCCGACAACAACATGTCGGACATGGGCCGGCTTGGCCAGGCCCTGAAGCGCGAGTACGAGCTCGACAAGATCTCCACGGATTACACCGTGCTCCCCGGCCTTCCCTCGGTTCTCCGGGAGGGGGACTGGAAGGTCACGGCCACGGTGATGCACACCCACCGGAGCCACCGGATCGTCCGGGTGGAGCCGGGGGACACCCGCTCGAAAACCCTGGCCCTCGCCATCGACGTGGGCACCACCACGATCCACGGGGCGCTCCTCGACGTGACCACCGGGGGGGAGGTGGCCCGGGCCGCCGACTACAACGCCCAGGTGTCCATGGGCGAGGACGTGATCACCCGGATCATCGCGGCCCTGAAACCCGGCGGCCTCGATGCGCTCCAGAAGCGGGCGGTCAAGACGATCAACGGCGTCCTCAAAGAGCTTTTGAGCAAGGCCGAGGCCGAGGCGGGCGATATCTCCCACGCGGTGTTCGCCGGGAACACCACCATGACCCAGCTCCTGCTGGGGGTGAACCCCAAGTACATCCGGGAGGCGCCCTATGTGCCGGCGGCCAACTTCTTCCCGCCGTTCCGGCTGGCCGACCTGGGCATCCAGGTGCCGCCCCACGTCATGGGCTACGTGATGCCCTGCGTGGCAAGCTACGTGGGGGGCGACATCACCTCGGGGGTGCTGGCCACAGGGATGCACACCGACCCGCGGCTCACCCTGTTCATGGACGTGGGCACGAACGGCGAAATCGTCATCGGGAACCAGGACTGGATGGTGTCCGCGTCGGCCTCGGCCGGACCGGCGTTCGAAGGGGGTGGGGTCAAGTTCGGGATGCGGGCCACCTTCGGGGCCATCGAGCAGGTGCGGATCAACCGGGAGAACCTGGAACCCATGATCCTCACCATCGGCCAGGTGCCGCCCAAGGGCATCTGCGGGTCGGGTATGATCGACTGTCTGGCGGAGTTCATGGAGGCCGGAGTCATCAGCCAGAACGGCAGGTTCAACCGGGAACTCGCGGGCCGCACGAACCGGATCCGGGAGGGGGAGAACGGCTGGGAGTACGTCCTGTGCTGGAAGGACGAGACCCAGATCGATCAGGACATCACGATCATCGAGCCCGACATCGACAACCTGATCCGCACGAAGGGCTCGATCTACTCGGCCTGCTCGGTGCTCTTGAAGAGCGTGGGGCTCCACTTCACCGACATCGAGCGGATCATCATCGCGGGGGGGTTCGGCCAGTTCATCGATGTCGAGAAGGCCATGGCCATCGGGCTCCTGCCCGAGACCGATCCGGAGCGGGTGTCCTACGGCGGGAACACCTCGCTCACGGGGTGCCAACTGGCGGCCCTCTATCGCGACAAGATCGACGAGGCCGAGCAGATCGCCACCATGATCACGAACATCGAGCTCTCGGCCTCCAACATGTACATGGAGGAGTACGTGGCGGCGCTGTTCCTGCCCCACACCCGCATGGAGGAGTTCCCGCGGGAGGCCGAGCGGCTTCGCCTGGCCCAGCAGGCGTTGGGAGGGTCGAGGGCCTAGCCGACGACCGCAGGCGGTCGCCCCTTACAGAGGAGTTCCATGGGATTCAACATTGCCGTCGCCGGGAAGGGCGGCACCGGAAAAACCACCGTGGCGGGTCTCATCCTGCGCCACCTCGTGGAGCGGGGCGAGGGCAGGGTGCTCGCCATCGATGCCGACGCCAACATGAACCTCAACGAGGTCCTGGGCCTCGAGGTGCACCAGACCATCGGCCAGATCCGCGAGGGGCTGTCCAACGTGCCCGCCGGCATGACCAAGGACGCCTACATCAACTATAAGACCCAGGAGTGCCTGATCGAGGCCGACGGGTTCGATCTGATCGTGATGGGCCGGCCGGAGGGGCCGGGGTGCTACTGCTACGCCAACACCCTGTGCAAGAAGTACATGGACGAGATCGCGGACAACTACCGGTACGTGGTGCTGGACAACGAGGCGGGCATGGAGCACCTGTCACGCCGCACCACCCACAACATGGATCTCATGTTCGCGGTGACCGACTCGTCGGTGCGGGGCATCCAGGCCGCCGGCCGGATCCGGGACCTGGTGGACGAGCTCAAGCTCAACATCGGGCGGATCGCGGTCATCGTGAACCGGATCGACGGGGAGCTCCCCGAGGCCACCCGGGCCGAGATCGAGCGGCTGGGGCTCGAACTCGCCGGGGTGGTGCCCAACGACCCCAACGTGTACCAGTACGACCTGGAGGGAAAGCCCACGTTCCAGCTTCCGGCCGACTCGGCTGCGGTGCGGGCGGTGGGCGAGATCCTGGAGAGGTACCTGCCCAAGGGGGCGGGATAGTCGACCTGGGGACCTTCGTTTTGGACCACGGCCTACGGGCCACTGGGCGAAAGGAGCGGTAGTCATGGCATTCGAGTTCCCCAAAGACAAGTACAACGGCAAGATCGTCGAGGTCACCATCGGCGCCGGCGACAAGGCCCGCACCGTGGGTGGCGAAACCGCGATGCCCCTGTGCAACTTTGAGGGCGAGTTCCCGAACCGCCCGCTGGTTGCCATGGAGGTGTACGACAAGGCCGAGGTCTGCGACGGCTGGGCGCCGGCCTGCAAGGAGCCGTTCGCCGATGTGATGGGCGACCCGGTGGCCTGGGCCAAGAAGTGCGTCGAGGAGTACGGTGCGGACGCCATCTGCCTCCAGCTCGCGAGCACCGACCCCAACGGCATGGACACCCCGGCCGACGAGGCCGCCGAGCTGGCGAAGAAGGTGGCCGAGGCCATCTCCGTGCCCCTGATCGTGTGGGGCTGCGAGAACGACGAGAAGGACGCCGAGACCCTGGCCAAGGTGGCCGAGGTCTGCGCCGGCATGAACCTGGTGATCGGGCCCGCCAAGGAGGGGAACTACAAGAAGATCGGCGGCGCGGCCATCGGGTACGGTCACGTGGTGGTCCAGCAGACCCCCATTGACGTGAACATGGCCAAGCAGCTCAACATCCTCCTGAACAACCTGGGCGTGCCCATGGACAAGATCCTGATGGACCCCCAGATGGGCGCCCTGGGGTACGGCATCGAGTACTGCTACACCGTGATGGAGCGTGACCGTCTCACCGCCCTCAAGCAGGGCGACGAGAAGATGCAGTCCCCGCTCATCCTGGACGTGGGCAAGTACACCTGGAAGACCAAGGAGGCCTCGGTGTCGGCCGACGAGGAACCGGCCTGGGGCGACGCCAAGGTCCGGGGCATCCTGTGGGAGACCATCTCGGCGGTGGACGTGCTGGCGGCCGGTGCCGACATCCTGATCCTGCGCCACCCCGACTCCGTGCGGGTTATGAAAAAGATCATCGACGAGCTCATGGCCTAAGGGCCCTGGGGAAACCACCGAGGGAGGAAAACGGTTATGGCGAAGCTTCGCGAGATTCAGGACGTAACGATCTGTAAGTCGACGGCGGAGATGGTGAAGAAGGCCCGGGAGGCG
>NZ_BAAHFQ010000167.1:0-5928 GCF_054681715.1 Deferrisoma sp. | reverse complement strand
GAGGGCCGTGGCCCCCCGGGCCTCGATGGTCTCGAGGGCCCGCTGGGTCAGTTGCTCCGCCCGTTCCCGCACCGCGTCCCCCAACCGGACCGCGGTGCTCCCGTACTCCTGGATCCGGCTCCAGTCCCGGGTGCCGCCGGCGGCACCCGGCAGGAGTTCGAGGACCTTCCGGTACTGCTCCACCCCGGTCTCGATGGCCTTGAGATCGCCTTCCAAGCCGCGGGCGCCGGGGAGCGCCCGGGCCCGCTCCACCTCGGCCCGAACCCGGTCCAGGTGTGCCAGGGCCCCCGACACGTCGTCGGAGAACTCGGCGAGGTACCGGAACATCTCCCGCTGGGCCTCGAGGATCGCGGCGCGGATCCGCCCGGTCGTCTCCACCACGGGCTGGGCCGTGCGCACGGCCTCGGTGATGGCCCGCTCCACGAGCCAACTCCCCGCAAGGACCCCCCCATTCGTGCCCACGAGCAGGATCATGAGAAAGAAGAACCAGCGGCGGATCTGCACCCCTGCCGGCTTAGCCATCAGCGGCCCCCTTCCAGTTCGAGGCGAACCATTCCCGTGGTGGCGTGGCGGTCCTTCTCGGCCCGGTCGTACACGGCGAAGGCAGTGGAATAGACGAGCCCCGGCTTCAGGGCGATGTCGTCGTCGTTCCCGGTGTCGAGCCGGCGCTTGAACTCCACGGTCCACACGCCATCGGTCCAGGTGGCCCGCGCCGTCACGTCGGCCCGGCTTCCGGCGGCCCGGGAGGGCTTGTAGCTCGCCACCACCGCGCCCTGAAACTCCACCGGCACGAAGAACGACCAGGGAAACGCCCCCACGTCGGGCTCCTCCCGGATCCAGAGCTGGCCCGAGCCGTCCCGGGCGGGGTAGGGGTTCGAGCGGGGCATGCGGGTCCGGCTGATCTGGAGCCGCGCGTCCGAGGCGTGGCCCGTGAGTTCCGACCAGAAGGCCCGCCAGATCCACATGTCGGCTTCAAGGTCGAGCCCCTGCAGCATGCAGGGGTCGGCGATCTCCCCGGTGGCGTAGATGGCGAAGGCCAGGCCGTCGTCGGCCTGCTCGTTCTGGCGGTAAGCGTTGCGGGAGGGATCCCAGACCCAGGGCCGGTAGAGGGCGTCGCGGGTGGGGTCGTTCCACCGCACCAGCACCACGATGTCCCGGCCGTCATGGGCGGCCCGCACGCGCAGATCCCTCTCGGTGCCCAGGAGGGGCACCGTCGCCTCGGGTGCCCGGGCCCACACGTCGTCGGCCGGGTTCCCGTCGGCCTCGGGCAGGGTGGCCACCCGGACCGCTTTCAGGGTGCCAGCGGCGGCCGGTTCGGGCTTGGGGGCCGGCGGTTCGGGCGGCTCTCGCATCTCGGCCAACCGGCGGCGCACCTCGCTTTCGTAAGGGCTTCGCGGCCAGGCCTTGAGGAACGCCTCCAGCGCCTCCTCGGTGCCCTTCGCGATGGCCTCCCGGTAGTCGGCCTCGAGACGCTGGCGCTTGAGCGTCTTGATCTCGTCTTGGGCCTCCGCCCGGTGGCGCCCTTCGGGAAACCGGGCCAAGTACTCCTCGAGTTTTCGCTCGTCGCCCCGCGCCTCGGTGTAGGCCTGGTCGTCGGCCTCGAGGGCCTTAAGCCTACGCCGGGCCTCCTTCGCTTCGGGGGCATCGGGGTAGGCCGCCAGGAAGATGCGGTAGGCTTCCGCCGTGTCGAGCTTTCGCGCCTCGGCGTAGGCTTTGGCCCGGCGTTGCCTCTCGGCGGCCTGGGCCTCCTGTTCGGCCCGCCGGCGTTCCCGCTCGGCCTCGATGGCCTGGAGCCGCGCCTCGATCTCGGCGCGGTGGGGTGACGCGGGGAAGTGGTCGAGGAACGCCCGGTACACCTCCTCGGTGTCCCTGCGGAGGGCCTGGCGGTAGGCGAGGTCCTCCCGGAGTTCGTCCGCCCGGGCCCGGGCCTGGGCGGCCTGGGGCGCGTCGGGGTGGAGTTCGAGGAACCGGACGTAGGCCTGGAGGGTGTCCTCGCGCCTGGCCTCCTCCCAGGCGGCGGCCGCCTGTTCCTCCGGGGTGGGTTCCGGCGGGGGCGGGGGCGGGGGCGGGGGCGGGGGTGGGGGCGCCTCGGCCTCGGCCACGGGTTCTGGCGCCGGCGCCGGGGCCGCCGGGATTTTCACCGGTTTCTCGACGCCCTCGGGTTCGGTCGTCGAAGCCTGCGGGTTGGGCAAAGCGACCGGGGCCTTCGGTGTGGGTTCCGTGACCGGGGCGGGAGAAGGTGCCGGTGGGGGGGCGGCGGGTCGGGCCCCGGCGGTCGGGAACGCCCCGAGGTACCTGAGATTCAGTACGAACACCTTGCCGTCCCGCTCGACCCCCAGGGGCTCCACCATGGGATCCGCTTGGCAGAGGATCTCCAGGGTCTCGTCGAGGCGCACCCCCATGGCCAGGCGGTAGTAGTCGTGCTTCGATCCCAGGAGCCGGAACTCGGCCCGGTCGGGTCCCTCCCGGAACCCCAGGGTCAGGGTGATCGAGTCCCCCTCCCGCACGATGTCGAAGTGGGCGAGGCCCGGGTTGAGTTCTTTGACCCGGTTTCTCAGTTCCATGTAGCGGCGGTTCTGGGAGTCGGAGGCGATATCGTAAAGGGTATCCTTATCGATCCGAACCGCGAGTTCGGCAGCCGGGGCCGCGGCGGCCAGGAGGTGCACCGCGAGGAGGGTCAGGATACCGAGCCCCCACGCCCCCCGTCGACGAGCCGCCGGATCTCCTCTCCCACGGCGGGTGCCGCGGCCTCGTCCAGGAACACCCGGACGTACTTCTCCACGCGGTCCGCCAGATCCAGCAGGTCCTCTTTCGATTCTCCGCATCGGTCCACCGCCTCGATCATGCGTTTGGCACGCCGGCCGAACCGCCGGCGCAGCAGGTCCCGGATTTGCCCCTTGGCCGCGGCGGGATCGGGCTCGCCGCCAGTCTGCTCCCCAGGGAGGTCGAAGGAGATGTCGCCGAAATCCCCCAACATCTCCTCCCCATCCCCCTCGGCTGCCTCGCCTTCGGGGGGGGCGCCGTTCGACCGGCCCGACTCGTCGAGAAGCCGGGCCGCTTCCATCACGAGATTCGTGGGGTCCACCGCGATCGTGCGCGCCGGAGGGGGGACATCGCTGTTTTGGAACTGGAACTCCCCGTCCGCGATCCGGAACATCCGGTACACGGCTTCCTCGCCCGCGCACCCGGGGGCCTCGGCATGCACCACGGCGCCCCCCTCGAAGTAGATGGAGGCCCGGCCCTCGGGCCACACCACCCGCAGCACCCCCGTCTTCTGGCCGAAGGCGACCAGTTGGATGATATCGGCCAAGCTGAAGTCGCGCAGCGTTCCACGAAGTTCCACGCGGGCGCCCCTCGGAAGCGGTCCTTCCTATCCTTCGTCGCTTTGGTGCGAATTCTTGAGGGGGGGGTGCCCCGGACCGCCCCCCAGTGCAGCGAGTGCCTGCCGGAGCGCGCCGTCGAGTTCGCCGGCCGCCTCCACGGCCCGGTCGAGGGCGGCGGCCACCTCGTCGAGGCCTTCGGCCCGGGCCTTCCCGGCCCAGTCCTGGTACGTCTCGGCATGGGAGGCGTTGTGCTCGATCCAGTGGGGCAGGAGGTGGTCGAGCTTGTGGCGGATGGGATGGTCCATGGAAGCCCTCGCTTGCTGGGTGGCTTGGCGGCGCGGCGGTCGGGCGGCAAACGAGCCGCCGGTCTTCCGGGCGCCCGGGCCCCGCCCCGATCGCACCCGGACCAGAAGTCCAGGCCCGACCCGGCAAAGAATCCCGTATTCTTCCGGCGCACCGCGCAACGTGTCAAGCAGAGGGGCGCACCCGGGATCTGCGCGCAGGGAAAGACCGCCGTCGGCGGGCGCCCCGGGCGCTTTCCGTCCGCGCGTCCAGCGTCCCCGCGTCCGCGCACGCACGCGCGGCGTGCGAAACCCCCCTTGCCCCGCCTCGGCCCGGTGTGGTATACACCCGGCTTCCCGCGTGGGGATGTAGCTCAGCTGGGAGAGCGCTGCGTTCGCAACGCAGAGGTCGGCGGTTCGATCCCGCTCATCTCCACCATCCGCACCCGAAAACGCCCCGGCGCCTGGCGCCGGGGCGTTTTTTCGTTCGGGAGCCTCTGTCGCCCGCTGCGGGGCCCTCCGACGCGGGAAGGCAACTCGTGGGGGCGCCGTGTGGGAGCGCCCTCCAGGGCGCGATCCGGGCCGAAGGCCCGCAAGAGAACGATCGCGGCTCGGAAGCCGCTCCCACGGTCTGGAGAAGCGGTTGCGCCGGAATCCCGAAGGCTTTCAGCGGCCTCGCCGCCCAGCCGCCTCGCCGCCTAGCCGCGGATCACCCCGGGATCCGGGATCATCCCTTGCGGTCCGCGAACCGGGGCGTGGGGTCGGTGGGGCCGCGGTACCCGGCGAGCCCCCGTTGCCCCCTCTGGAGCTCCCGGACCCGCCGCTGGATCTCCTCCTGGGCCCGCTCGGCCGCGCACCGGGCCTCGGCGTCGGCCCGGCGGATCCGCACCGTCAGGTCCGACAGGGCCGCCAAGTGCTCGGCCAGAAGCGGTGGGGGCGCGAAGTCCTGGCCCCGCAGGCCCTCGGCCTCGGCCTCGAGGTGCCCGAGTTCCTCGAGCGCCCGCCCCCGGCGCGCCATGGCCTCCTCGATGCCCGGGATGTCGAGGGCCTCGGCCGCCAGCGCCGCGGCCCGGGTGGCCTCGAGGATCTCCCGGCACACCCCGATCTGGGCCACCAGAATCGCTTTGAGCGTCTCCCCCCGGGGATCGGCGGGCTCTCGGTTCGCGGTGTGTGCCATCGGTACGGTCCGTGAATGGGGAATGGGGAATCGTGGGGCGCTTCACGCCCCGTGACGGGTGATCCGTGACGCGTGACCCGTCACCCTCCTTCGGGCTTCGCTCACTCCCTCTCCCCCTGAGGCGGAGAGGGCCGGGGTGAGGGGGCGTTGCCGCCACCCCCTCCCCCTGCCCCCCTCCCACCAGGGGAGGGGGAACCGCTCTGCGCCGGCGGAGAGCCCGGCCGTCTGTCTCCCTCTCCCCCGAGGGGGAGAGGGCCGGGGTGAGGGGACCGTCGTTGCTTCCCCCTCCCCCTGTCCCCCTCCCACCGGGGGAGGGGGAACCGTTTTGTCCCGGCAGGGATCCCCGCCGTCTGTCTCCCTCTCCCCCCGAGGGGGAGAGGGCCGGGGTGAGGGGGGGCCGGCCCGCAGGGCCGTGAACCATTCACGATTTACGATTCACGATTCACGGCCTTTTCCCCGCCCTCAGCCCGTGACGCTCAGCCTCGCCCCCTCCTCGGCCACGGGCACCCGGCGGTCGAGGGCCTTCACGTCCTCGTCGGCCTCCTCGAGCTTGAGCTCCGCCCAGGCGTCCCGGAGTTCCCGGATCGCCGGCAGGATGCCCCGCACGGGCTCGGGGTCGTTCGTGAGGTTCGCCTCGGTGATCTTCTGCATGAAGAACATGTAGAGGTTCCAGAGGTTCCGGGCGATCTCGCCCCCGGCCTCCAGGTTCAGCGTGCTCGCGAGTTCCTGGATCACGGCCCGGGCCTTCGTGAGCTTTTCGTGCTTCGCCTCGATCTCCCGCTTCTCGATGTGCTCGATGCCCTGGTTCAGGAACCGCAGCACCCCGTCGTAGGCCATCACGATGAGCTTCTGCTGGCTCGTCGTCGTGGCCACCTGGGTCTGCCGGTACGCCGAAGCTCCCGGTCCGTACGTCATGAACGCCACCTCCTTGTGGGTTCCGTGAAGTGCCGTGAATCGTGAGGCGTGAATCGAAAATCGTGGAACGGCTGAGAATCGTTTTTCGTCCGTCGCAGGTCGTTCGTCGTTGGTCGTGACCCCCTCCCCCTGACCCCCTCCCACCGGGGGAGGGGGAACCGCTTTGTGTCGGCGAGGAGCCCCGCCGTCTGTCCCCCTCTCCCCCTCGGGGGGAGAGGGCCGGGGTGAGGGG
>NZ_BAAHFQ010000166.1:0-5944 GCF_054681715.1 Deferrisoma sp. | reverse complement strand
GCGATGGAAAGCTGAAACAGGCTCCACGTGAGCGCGATGGCCGGCACGAGCCACCGCTGCCAGCCCTGGGGCCGGCGGAGCCCCAGCTCCTCCTCCTCCTTGAGCCGCTGGGCCAGGTTCTCGTCGGGGATCTCCACGTCGGGGGGCGTCTGGGCCATGACGATCTCCGGGGCTTTCTCTCCAAGGGCTCGAACACGAGGGCGGGTCCCGCCGTTGGCGGGCCCGCCCGGATCGCTTCGGAAACAGGAAATCGGGGGAGGGTGCGGAACCCTCCCCCGGTGCGGGGCCGGCTACTTCAGGAGGCCCACCTCCCGGAAGTACTTCTCGGCGCCCGGGTGCAGGGGCGCGCTCAGCCCCTGGAGCATGCTCTCCTTGGTCAGCACCTTGTAGGCGGGGTGGAGTTTCTTGAACTCCTCAAAATTGTCGAACACCTCCTTGGTGATCGCGTACACGATGTCCTCGGGCACGTCGATCGAGGTGCAGAAGGTGGCCTTCACGCCGAAGGTGGGCACGTCCTCCTTGTTCTCGGCCCCGGGGTAGAACTCCACCGGGATCTTGGACGGCGCGTAGTAGGGGTACTTGTCGGTGAGCTTTTTCACCACCTCGGCCGGGAGCTCCACGAACCGAACCTTGCGGGCGCCGGCCGTGGCCTCCTTGATGGCCCCGCTGGGGTGGCCCACGGTGTAGAAGAAGGCGTCGATCCGGCCGTCCTGGAGCATGCCGGGGGCCTCGGCCGCCTTCAAGCCCTCGGCCCGGATGTCCTTCTCCCAGTCGATGCCGGCCGCCGTGAGGGCGTCGATGGAGTTCTGGCGCTGGCCGGAACCGGGGTTGCCGATGTTCACGACCTTGCCCTTGAGGTCATAGATCGTTTTGATCCCGGAGTCCACGGCCGCCACCAGGGTGACCGACTCGGGGTGGATCGAAAAGACGGCCCGGAGTTTTTTCTGGGGCTTGCCCTCCCACTCGGCCAGGCCGTTCCAGGCCTGGTACTGCCGGTCGGACTGCACGATGCCGAACTCCAGGTCGCCGTTCATGATGGCGTTCACGTTGAACACCGACCCGGCCGTGGACTCCACGGTGACCCGCAGGTTGTACTCCTTGCGCTTCTTGTTGACCATCTTGCTGATGGCGCCGCCCGTGGGATAGTACACCCCGGTCACGCCGCCGGTGCCGATGGTGACGTAGCGCATCTTGGCCGAGGCTTCGGGCACCCCAAGGGCGCAGACCCCCAGGGCCAGGGCGAGTACGGCGAGTTTCTTCATGGTGATCCCTCCTTCGCGGCTGTGGGCCAGGCGGCCCGGGAACGAAACGGCCATTTCCCCGGATCAAAGGTTTGGTTGATCTACCCGAAACGGCCGCGGGCTGTCAAATGTAGCCCAGGATTGCCGAAGCACAACCCCTCAGCCCGCCCGGACGCCGGTCACCTTCTCCACGGCCTCGGTCAAGGTCGAGACCAGGATGTCGATTTCGTGCTCCCGGATCACGAACGGCGGGCACAGGAGCACGTGGTCGCCGCGGGTGCCGTCCACCGAACCGCTGCCCGGATAGGTCACGAGTCCCCGCCGGAACGCCTCGGCGCCGATGCGCTCGGCGAGTTTGCGTTCGGCCGGGAAGGGCTCGCGGGTCTCCCGGTCGGCCACGAACTCCACCCCCACGAAGAGCCCCACCCCCCGGATGTCCCCCACGTGGGGATGGTGGCCCAGTTCCTGGCGCAGCCGGGCTAGGAGCACCCGGCCCATGGCGTCGGACCGGGCCACCAGATCGTGCTCCTCCATGTACCGGAGCACGGCCGCTCCCACGGCCATGCTCACGGGATGCTGCCCGTAGGTGTGGCCGTGGACGAACCGGCCGGAGCCCGAGCGGATGGCGTCGTGGATCTTCCGGTGGGCGAGCACGGCGCCGATGGGCGCGTAGCCCGACGAGAGCCCCTTGGCCAGCACCACCAGGTCGGCGCTCACCCCCCAGCGCTCCAGGGCCAGGGGCCGGCCGGTGCGGCCCACGCCGGTCATCACCTCGTCGGCGATCAGGAGGATCCCGTAGCGGTCGCAGATCTCCCGGATCCGGGGCCAGTACCCGGCCGGGGGCACCAGGGCCCCGGCCGTGGCCCCCACCACCGGCTCGGCGATGAAGGCCGCGATCGAGTCCGGACCCTCGTAACGCACGGCCCGTTCCAGGGCCTCCGCGCACTCCAGTTCGCAGGTGGCCGGGCTGCGGTGGAACGGGCACCGGTAGCAGTAGCAGGGCTCGATGTGGGGGGTGTGGAGGATGAGCGGCATGTAGGGGGCCCGGCGGCTCGTGTGGCCGCCCAGGGCGAGCGCCCCGGCCGTGTTGCCGTGGTACGCCGTCCACCGGCTCACCACCTTGTAGCGCTCGGGCATGCCCCGCTCGCGCCAGTACTGGCGGGCCATCTTGACCGCGGTCTCCACGGCCTCGGAGCCGCCCGACACGAAATACACCTTGTCGAGGTCGGGGTCGGAGGAGAGGGCGGCCACCCGGGCCGCCATCTCCTGGCACGCCTCGGTGGTGAACTGGGACCCGTGGGCGAAGGCGATGCGGTCGAACTGGGCCAGCGCGGCCTCCCGGATCTCGGGCACCCCGTGGCCGATGGCCACCACGCAGGCCCCCGATGAGCCGTCGAGGTAGCGCTTGCCGGTCTCGTCCCAGATCCACACCCCCTCGGCCTTGACCGCCTTGGGATAGCGCTTGCCGGGCGAGCGGTAGAACACGTGGTCTTCCCGGGCGGGCGCGGGTTCCGGGGGTCCGGGGGAAGCGGTGATCGGCTGCTCGGGATTACGGTCGGGTTTTGCCGCTGCAAGCGCCATGATGCCCCTCCGCTACGGGGAGTCTGCGGGGTCGGCCGTGCGCCGCCCCAGGGACAGGATCTCGCGGGCCTGGTCGGGGGTGGCCACGGGCCGGCCGATCTCGGCGGCGAGCCGGACCACCCGCTCCACGAGCTGGGCGTTGGATCGGGCCAGCACCTCCCGGTGGTAGTAGATGTTGTCCTCGAGCCCCACCCGCACGTGGCCGCCAAGGGCCAGGGTGGTGAGCATGATCGGCAGATGCCCCCGGCCCACCCCGATGGAGCTCCAGGTGGACCCCGGCGGGATCGACTCCACCATGTGCAGAAGCGCCTTGGGCGTGGCCGGGGCCCCGCCGGGCGCCCCCAGCACGAACTGGAAATGGAGCGGCGGGTCCAGGAGCCCCTCGTCCCGGAGCCGCAGGCAGTTGCCGATCATGCCCGTGTCGAAGATCTCGAGCTCGGGCTTGGTGCCGGCCTCCCTCATGCGCCGGGCGAGATCCCGCAGGAACTCCGGGGGGTTCAGGAACACCCCGTCGCCCACGTTGAGGCTTCCCGCGTCGAAGCTCGCGAGTTCCGGCCGGAACCGCAGCGGGATGAACCGGGCGTCGTAGACCAGGTTCCGGCCGGGGATGCCGCTCGTCGTGAGGCAGACGACCGGGTCCACCCCGGCGGCGCGGATCCGGCCGAGCACCCGGCGGTAGAGTTCCTCGTTCTGGGTGCCGAGCCCGGTTTCCGGGTCGCGCACGTGGATGTGCACCACGGCCGCCCCGGCCCGCACGGCCTCGACCGCCGAGTCCGCGATCTCCTCGGGCAGGATCGGGATGTGGGGGCATTTCTCCCGGGGGGTGCGGCTTCCGGTGATGGCCGCGGTGATGATGAGCGGTTCCACGGGGCTTCCTCCTCGGTTCGGCTGCGCCGGTTACCCGGTTTCCCGTGCCTCCCCGGCCGGGCGGATCGCCGGTTCCTCGTCGTCGGGGGACCAGTACACCCGCTGGGCGGCCCAGATCGCCTCCCGGGCCTCCAGGGCCTTTCGGCCCTCCTCCCCCCGGAGCTCCCCCACGGCGAGCAACAGGGCCTGGGCCAGGCTGATCGAGGCCGTGAAGCTCTCCACGTACCCGTCGATGCCGTAGGCCGCGGGCAGCACCACCTGGGCGTGGGGGGCCAGGGGGGAGTCGGGGCCGTCGGTGATGGCGATCACGGTGGCCCCCTGGCGCCGGGCCAGGGCCGTGCCCTCCACCGCGATGCGGGTGTACCGGGGGAAGCTCACGGCCACCACCACGTCGCCGGCCGCGACCCGGGCGAACTGGTCCCACACGTCGGCCGTGCGGGGGGCCAGGAGCCGGGCGTTGACGCCCAGGAACGACAGCCCCAGCTCGAGCACCACGGCGGTGGCGTGGCTCATGCGGAGCCCGAACACCCACACCCGGGGCGCCCCGGCCAGCAGATGGGCCGCCTGCCAGAAGGCCCCCTTGGGCATGGCGGCCCAGGTTTCCTTGAGGTTCTCGATGTCGCGGGAAAAGGAGCGCGAGAGGGGGTCGCCGTGGATCGCCAGCCGCTCCGCCGCGCTGCGGCGGCCCACGAGCCCCTGGCGGAGGCGGCGCTGGAACTCGGGGTATCCCTCGAACCCGGCGGCCTGGACGGCCCGGATCACGGTGGACTCGCTGATCCCGAGCCGCTCCCCCAGTTCCCGGGCCGTCAGATAGCTGGCCTCCTGGGGGTGGGCCTGGGCGAAGGCGAGCACGCGGTCCCGGGGACGCGGGCGGGTGCGCATCGGCAGGAACTCCTGCTTATGGGGCTGTGATGCAGGAAATCCTGCACAGTCCGGCGGGCCGTGTCAAGGGGGAAGGCGGGGAGTCGGGAACGGGGAATGGAGAATGGAGAATGGAGAATGGAGGGCCGTCGGGGCCCTTTACCGCTTCGCCTTGCGGTCGCGGTCGGCCAGCCGCTCCTCCAGCTCGGCGATGCGCCGTTTCAGCGTCTCGATCTCCTGATCCGGGGTCGGCGGGGTGGCCCAGGGGCCCATCCAGGTGCGCCACATCGCCTCCATCTGCTGCTGGGCGTTCCGGTAGGCCGCCATGCCGGCCGAGAACACGCTCTGGAGGAACTCCTCGTAGGCGGACTCCCCGTACTGGATGAGCTGGTGCAGGAACCCCACGGGCAAAAGGTCGCGGCGGTCCTTCTCCTCCTCCAGGATGATCTGGGTGAGGATCACCTTGGTGAGGTCCTCGCCCGTGGTGGCGTCCACCACCTCCACGGTGTGGCCCTCTTTTACCAGCTCCGCGATCTGCTTGAGGTTCACGTACCGGCTGTGGTGGGTGTCGTAGAGCCGGCGGTTCGCGTACTTCTTGATCAGGATTCGCTCGGAAGGCTCGGGTTGGGCCATGGTGGCGTCCTTTCCGCGAAGGCGTTTGGGATGCCCGGGGATGATACCGCGGCGCAGCAATCCAGGAAAGCGGGGACCGGCTTGAGTTTGTGGGCCCGCGTGCCGTTCAGTGAGAACACCCAGGTTTCACGCACGGCGGGAGCGATGAGCGAGGTCGGAAACTACCGGATCGCGGGCCGTATCGGCCAGGGCGGCATGGCCACGGTGTACAAGGGGATCCAGGCGTCCCTGGACCGCCCCGTGGCCATCAAGGTGATCTCCAAGAACCTGGCCGAGGACCCGGAGCTCCGGGAGCGGTTCCTGCGGGAGTCGCACATCATCGCGCGGCTCGCCCACCCCAACATCATCCACGTGATCGACCGGGGCATCACCCGGGACGGCCGGCCGTTTTTCGTGATGGAGTACGTGGAGGGCACCGACCTCGCCCGGTGGATCCGGGAAGGGGGGCTCGACGCGAACCGCCGGCTCGACCTCATGACCCAGGTGTGCAAGGCGCTCGCCTACGCCCACAAGAACGGGGTGGTGCACCGCGACATCAAGCCCGGGAACATCCTGGTGGACCTGGACGGCAACGCCCGGGTGCTCGACTTCGGCATCGCCCAGTTCGCCGACGAGGCGCTCGAGGGCGACGCCAC
Organism: Deferrisoma sp.; assembly: GCF_054681715.1. Classification (NCBI taxonomy): domain Bacteria; kingdom Pseudomonadati; phylum Thermodesulfobacteriota; class Deferrisomatia; order Deferrisomatales; family Deferrisomataceae; genus Deferrisoma; species Deferrisoma sp. The sequence goes on along the minus strand of NZ_BAAHFQ010000166.1, from coordinate 126 downwards.
CGGGGCCGGGGTCGTCATGGGCACGCTCGCCTACATGTCCCCCGAGCAACGGGTGGACAGCCGGGCCGTGACCCCGGCGAGCGACATCTACTCCCTGGGCGTGGTGCTCTACGAGCTCTTCGCGGG
>NZ_BAAHFQ010000165.1:0-5986 GCF_054681715.1 Deferrisoma sp. | reverse complement strand
GGCCGAGGCGATCCGGCGCTTCAGCGGAACGCTCCACGAGTGGCAGGAGGTCATGGAGGAACTCCCCGGCACCCTCTCGGCCCTGAGCCGCAACGTGGACGACATGGCCAGGGAAACCCAAGCCCTTGCATCGGCCGTGGAAGTCTCGCGAAGCGTAGCCGCGGACCTAAGCGGACCGCTACGGGAGGAGCTTTCCGACGTGGCAGCCGCGTTGACCCGCGCGGCCGAGGCGGCAGGGCAGCACGTGGGATCGGTTCTCGAGTGGCCCGATCGGGCTGGAGAGATCCTGGGGCGCCACCTCCAGGGGCTGGAGTCGTGGTCGAACAGGGCCGAGCGCGCGGCTTTTGAAAGCTGGGAAAACACGCGCGCGGAGCTTTCTCGCCTCACCGAGGCCCTCACGGCGTTGGGGGTCCGCGCCGAGCAGAGCACGGGGGCCCTTCGGGAGGCCTCCGAGCGGATGTTGGACGCCCTCTGCGGAGACCTCCGCGACGTCCGACTTCGCCTGGATGCCCTGGTCGAAAAGGCCGAGAACGCCGTCTCGTGGCTTAAGGAACTTGGGGCGCAGCCTGCTGCGGGCGCGGTCTCGACCGTTGGCGCACGAAACGACGGCGAGGAGGTACGGCTTCTGGCGGAACGACTCGGGAGGGAGATCCGTGAAACCGCGACCGCAGTGACCCTACACGTGGCGGACCTCCGAAATGGGTTCCAAGAAGCCGTACGGAACGCGGCGCAGCACATGAACGCGATTCACCAGAACACGCAGAGGGTCGCTGAGTTGCTCGAGAAAAGTGGGAGGCGGCCCAAGGAAAGCCCCCCCGAAGCCCCGCAGCCCGCTGCCGGAGGGGCGCAGAAAAAGGGGGAAACGCCCGTCAGAAAGCCCCGCGGGCTGTTCGGTAGAATCCTGGGACGGCGATGATCCTGAGAAGCCGCCGTTCCGATCCGTGGGCCGTCGGCCCCGGCCCGTCCCCGGCCGACTCGTTCTGGGCGTCGTACAGCGACCTCATGGCGGGCGTGCTCCTCGTGTTCGCCCTCACCACGGCGATGACCATGCTCAGCATCGGATCGCGCCTCGTGAAAACCACGGAGAAGGTGGACCGCTGGAAAGAGTTGGTCTCCGAGCTGTGTTCCGACCCCCAACTCCAGACGATGGAAGGGGTCCGGGTGGACTGCAACACCGGGGCCCTCATCATCCAGAGCGACCGCCTGCAGTTCGCCTTCAACAACACCCAGTTGGGGGAGGAGGGGAAGGCGCTGCTGCGTGAGGTGGTGCCGATTTACCTCAACGTGGTCCGGCGCAAGCCGGAGCTTCAGGAGTTCGTGGATACGGTCGAGATCGCCGGGCACACGGACCGAAAGGACCTGAACCAGGCGAATCCCCAAATATCCCGGGACCGGGCGGGCGCGGTGCTCGCGTATCTCCTGGCGGAACCCGCGCTGGAGGAGCACTGGCAGTTCCTCAAGGAAAAGGCCGTAACCGCAGGATACGCCGACACCCGGTTCGAGGAGGCCTCGCCCCCCTGCGAGCAGGACGAGTGCCCGGCAGCCCGTCGGGTCGAGATCACGGTGCGGCTCAAGGATGCCGAGATTCTGGCCGAGTTCGGGAAGATCCTGGAGCAGATCTACAAGGCCCGCAGATGAAGTTCTCGTTTCGCCCCGGCCGTACCCTGGAGGCCCTGGCCGTGGTCCGGAGGGAGCACCCCCGGGAGGGGCCCGAAAGCGGGGAGGCCGATCCCCAGGTCCTAGACCGACTCCGGGCCCGCCTCGCCCAAACTCCGTGGGCGGACCTCCCGGGCCTGGCGGCGGACATTACGCCCCGGGACGTGGCCGGATGTTTCCAGATCGTTCTGGCGGACCGCGAGGGCGAGGTCGCGGAAAAGGCAGCGGACGTGGTACGCCGCAGGCCTCGGGAACGCTTTCTCGTGGCCGCCTGGCGCCACCTCCTTCGCGATTACCCCCACGATTTATTGGAAGCCCTTCTGCGGGCGCTCGTCGAGACCCTGGGGTCCGAAACCGTTCGGAGGGCGTGGCCGGAGTCGGCGTGGGCCATGGCGTGGTTCGCGCACCCCCGGCTCGCCCAGGGCGCGCTCGCGACATACGAGGCCGACCCGCGCCGGGAACCCTTCGACGCGTATCTGGGCCGGGCCGGGGTCTCCGCCGAGGAGGGGGGCGGGTTTTGGAGGGAAGCGTGGCGCTGGCTCCTCGCTGAGGGCACCCGCAACGCGCTGCTCGCCCACCCCCCCGGGGTCCTCGAGGACCGGCTGATCCGGGGCGGATGGGGGCTCGAGGATCGGGTCCGCTTCGGGCGCCACTACCTGGTCACGATCCCCGGACCGGGGGAGTGGGCGGAGGCGATCTTGGAATGGGTGCTCGACTCTTTTGGAGAACCGGCCACCCCGGAGTCCCGGCTTCGGCATCAGGATCCTTTCTGGGAACCGCTCCCCGCCTCCGTAAGAGAGGCGTTCCGGCGCTGGCTCCTGACCCGGGAGGTGGTGAGCTTCTTTGAGGGGGAGCGAGCGGAGTTCTGGAAGCACTATGTGCAGGAAGGGAATGTGCGGGACGTGCGGCTGATTCTCGATGGCCAGGGTTTCATGCTCGATTTCGGGGGGTTCGGCGTGATCGAGTTCAAGCAGATCGGGAACGCGGCGTACCTCTACCCCAAGGACGTGTTCCGGTCGTACTGGGCACGGGCGGAGCGACTCACCCGACCGGAAGCCTTCAAGGACAGGCGCAGGACCCTCAGAGGGCATTGGGGTTACCGTGGAGGCGACGGCCGGATCATCCACGCGAGTGACTGGCGGCCGTGGGCCAAGTACCTCATCGACCACCTCATCGGCAGGAACACATGACCGCTTTGCTCGGCAATCTTCTTCGCCGATTCCGGAGCCGGTTCACGAGGGACGGTGCGGAGCTGCGCTGGTCGGGGACGGAAACGGTTCGCCTCCCCCTGTCCGCCAATCCCCCGGACGTGCTCTCCCGGCTGATGGGCCAGGGCCTGGCGTGGACCGCCCTGGAAGAGCTTTGGACCGAAGGGCTCGTGGCGGAGCGGGGCCCAAACCGCTGGACGGTGTCCTACGAGGCGTTTCGAACGCTGGGGGAGGAGGACCGGCCCGTGTTCGAGGCGTTGGGGTGGCCGGTCCCCCGGCCCTTCGCCCTGCGCTGCCGCAGCGTGGGAAGCGTCGTGGATCCCTCGTTTCGGATCGTGGCCGAGGTCCACCACCCGGGGGCCGGAATCCTGAGGGACGGGGAGGCAAAGCGCATCGGATCGGTGTTCGTGCTGGGCCCCGACCGGATCGTGCCCCTCGTGCCGGAACAGGCTCGGGTGTTAGACGAAGCGGCGAACCCGCCCGAAGGAAGCTCCCTCGAGGAGCGGATGGCCTACCTGGCACGGGTGCGACACGCCGCGCGGCAGGCCGGGGCGACCCTGGACGGGTACCTGGAATCGGAGGAGTACGAGTTCGCCGACGAAGTGGGATTGGACCTCCGGGAGGACGGCCCCGAGGAGGTCACTCTGCTCCCGGTCGTGGGCGGGAGGGGAACCTTTCCGGCGGTCGACGGCGAAGCCCTCCTCGCCAATCCAGATCGGGCGGTGTTCACCCGCCCCGCACCCGCTGGGCGGCGACAGCGATTGGTGTTGGGCGAGCAGGTCCGCTCCGCCGTGAAGAGCCTCCCGCCCGGGGGCAAGGTCCGGGGGGCCGACGTCCCCCGGCTCCTCACGAACCCGGAGCAGATCGTGCCCGAAGGGTTCGACCTGTCGCTGTTTAGCGAACGGGTGAAGGGCATCCGAACCCGCGTGTACAACTCGAGGCCGTACGTCCACGTGCGCCGATCGACCGGTGGTTGGTTCGAGGGCGTCCCGGGGATCGAGGTGGAGGACTGGAGCCCGGCCGGCGAAGAGCCGTCCGCTCCCGGTGAGAGCCCCCTCTCTCCGGAAACCTACGCGGAACTCGCGAAGCGAGCCCAGGAAACCGGGGAGGAGTTTCAGCGATGGGGTGACGGGTGGATCCGCGTGTCACCCGAGGAAGCGACCAAATTCCTCGACACGCTCGGAAAGCTTCCCCAAACCGGCGAGGGAACGGTTCGCATCCCGGCGGGAACGGTCCTCGAAATCTACGAGAACCTGGAGCTCCTGGAATTCATCGATCCGAAGTCCCTCGAGAGCCTCGAGGAGTCGCCCCTTCCCCAGGACCTTCCGGAGATCCCTCCGCCCCATGGGCTCCGCGCGGATCTGTATCCCCACCAACTCGTAGGATACCGATGGATGGCCCGCCTCGGCGAGCGAAGGTACGGAGGACTCCTGGCCGACGACATGGGGCTCGGCAAAACGATCCAGGTCATCAGCCACGTCCTGCGCCTCAAGGAGCAGGGCGAAACGGGGCCCCACCTCGTTGTGGTTCCCAAGACCCTTCTGGAAAACTGGGAGCGGGAAATCGAACGATTCGGAGGAGGGACCCTTAGGGTCACGCGCCATCGCCCCGGCTTCTGGGGCTTCCACCCGAAAATCTACGACGCCTACGACATCGTCTTGACGACCTACGAAACGCTGCGTCGGGACCAAGCCTGCCTCGCGACCGTGGACTGGAACCTCGTGGTGTGCGACGAGGCGCAGTACGTAAAAAACCCCACGGCCCAGCGCACCAGCGCCCTGAAGGCGATGAAGTCGCGGCACCGGGTCGCGCTGACGGGAACCCCCGTCGAAAACGGGCTTGTGGAGTTTTGGTGCATACTGGATTTCGTCCAGCCCGGCCTCCTGGGAAGTTGGCGTGAGTTCCGAACCGAGTACGAGCGCCCCATCGCGCAAGGGGACGGACACGAGCGCGAGCGCAAGGTGCGGGAACTCCTCGACCGGCTTCGGGGCCACTACCTGCGGAGGCTCAAAGAGGAAATCTTCGACGACCTTCCGCCGAAGCACCTCCACGAGCGACCGGCCCCCCTGAGCGAGGTGCAGCTGGAACTCTACCGCCGCATCGCCCGGGAAGGCCGAAGCGGCGGCAAGGGTGCGGCCCTGGCGGCCATCGGGCGGCTGATCCGGTTGTGCGCCCATCCGTCCGCGGAGGATCCCCGCTTCGCCGGGTCGGCCCCGGACGTGTGCCCGAAGCTGTCCGAAACGTTGAAGATCCTCGAAGAGATCCGGGAGAAGGGCGAAAAGGCCCTGATCTTCACGGACTTCAAGGCCGTACAACGCGCGCTTCGGGACGCCGTACGGGAGCGGTTCGGCGTCTGGCCCGACATCGTGAACGGGGACCTCACCGGCAACCGACAGGCGGTGATCGACATCTTTTCCGCGAAGCCCGGATTCAACGTGCTCATCCTCGGCCACCAGGTCGCGGGCATCGGCCTCAACATCACGGCCGCGAACCACGTCGTCCACTACACGCGGCCGTGGAACCCCGCCAAGGAAAACCAGGCCACCGACCGCGTGCACCGTATCGGGCAGAAAAAGCCCGTGCACGTGTATTACCCGATCGTCCACGACCCGCGGTTCGTGACCGTGGAGCGCCGCCTCGCCGAGGTCATCGCATCCAAGGCGGATCTGGCGAAGGACGTGCTCCGTCCCACGTCGGCGCTCGTCGTCCGGGAGGAGGACCTGTTGACGTGCCTCGAGGAGGTCGCGTAGCGAGCCCCCTCGGACGGGCTCACCGGCGCTTGACGCTCGGCCGCCCTGCGTGGTATCTAACGCCTCCCGTGCCGAAGTGGCGGAACTGGTAGACGCGCCAGATTCAGGATCTGGTGGGCGCAAGCCCGTGGAGGTTCGAGTCCTCTCTTCGGCACCAAGACGATCGCGACGGGTTACCGGACCGGCCGGTAACCCGTTTTTTCGTTCCGGGGGCCTCTTCCGCGGGCTGAGGCCCGAGTTTGACACCACCTAGTCACAGAAAAGCCGGAAAGACGATACACTTCGGGCGGTTAGCTCGAAGTGCGCCTTCCCGGCGTGTATGTAGGTCCTCAGCCCATCCGAAGGACTTCTGGCGGTTTCTTGATTCCCAAG
>NZ_BAAHFQ010000164.1:0-5994 GCF_054681715.1 Deferrisoma sp. | reverse complement strand
GCGCGGTGGGTCGAGGTGGACCCGAAGGCCTTCCAGGGCACCGTGAAGGAGTGGCCGGAGCGCGAGGACATCACGCTGCCGATCGAAGAGCACCTCATCGTGGAGCTGTACTCCAAGTAACGGGCGTTGGGACGCCCCTTGGAGGAGCTGCGGAGGGTGGATACCTTGAGGGAACGCAACTGGGAAGAGTTGATCCGACCGAAGGGCATCGAGGTGGAGGAGGCCACGCTCACCGATCGGTATGGCCGGTTCACGGCCGAACCGTTGGAGCGGGGGTTTGGCACCACGCTGGGCAATGCCCTTCGCCGAGTGCTTCTTTCGAGCCTCCAGGGCGCCGCGATCTGCCAGGTGCACTTCGAGGGGGTGCCCCATGAGTTCAGCACGATCCCCGGGGTGAAGGAGGACGTGACCGACCTCATCCTGAACCTGAAAGAGGTGCGGTTCCGCGCCCACACCGACAAGCCCAAGCGCATCCGGCTCAAGCGCACCGGACCGGGCGAGGTGAAGGCCGGCGACCTGGAGGTGGGCAGCACCCTGGAGGTGCTCAATCCCGACCACCGGATCGCCACCCTCTCCGAGGGGGCCACCATCGAGGCCGAGATGGTGGTGAAGGTGGGCAAGGGGTACGTGACCGCCGACCGGATGCGCGACGAGGACATGCCCATCGGTTGGATCGCGATGGACGCGGTCTTCAGCCCCATCGAGAAGGTGAACTTCCGGGTGGAGCAAGCCCGGGTGGGGCAGCGCACCGACTACGACCGGCTGATCCTGGAGATCTGGACCGACGGCAGCGTGACCCCGGCCGACGCGCTGGGGTATGCGGCCAAGATCCTGAAGGAGCAGGTGCAGGTCTTTATCAACTTCGATGAGGATGAGAAGCCCGAAGCCCGTCCGGTGAGCGCTGTGGAGGGCACGGGGGAGCGCTACGAGTACAACCCGAACCTGGACCGTAAGGTGAGCGAACTGGAGCTCTCGGTTCGGGCGGCCAACTGCCTGAAGGCCGCGAACATCCGCTACATCGGGGAGCTCGTGCAGAAGACCGACGCCGAGATGCTCAAAACGAAGAACTTCGGCCGGAAGTCCCTGAACGAGATCAAGGACGTGCTGGCCACGATGAACCTGCACCTGGGCATGGAGATCCCCGGCTGGACCCCTCCGGAGGAGGGGGCCCCGGAAGAGGAAGCCTGAGCCTACGAGAAGAAGGGGTTAGAGATGCGTCATCGCAAAGCGGGTCGGAAGCTGGGACGGTCGACCGCCCATCGAAAGGCGATGCTCCGGAACTTGGTGACCTCCCTGTTCGAGCACGGCCGGGTGAAGACCACCGACGCCAAGGCCAAGGAGGCGCGGCGGGTCGCGGAGAAGCTGATCACCCTGGCCGGGGAGGGAACGCTCCACGCCCGGCGCCAGGCGCTGGCGTACGTGCGCGGGCGCGACGCGGTGGCTCGGCTCTTCGAGGAGATCGCGCCCCGGTACAAGGACCGCCCGGGCGGGTACACCCGGATCGTGAAGCTCGGGTACCGCCGGGGCGACAACGCGCCGGTGAGCCTTCTGGAACTGGTGGACGGGCCGTTCGCCGGAGACGAGGCCCAGGAAGAAGAGGCCGAGGCTGGAGCGGAGTAGGCCGGCCGGAACCGAACGACCGCGGGAACCAGGAAAGGGCAGGCCCGAGGGCCTGCCCTTTTTGTGCTCAGTCGCCGCCGTCCTTGCGGAACCCCTGGATCGCGGCGTAGATCCCCGCCACCTCCTCCCGCAGTCCGGGGTCCAGGTCGTAGGGGCTCACCCCCTTGCGGTCCGCGTCCCGGATGGAGTCCCGGAGGCTGAGGTGGCCCAGCACCGGCATGGGGGCGACCCCGCGGGCGATGACCTCCCGGTCCTCCTCGTCCCGGACCTTGTTCCCCACCACGAGCACCTCCTTGACGCCCAGGTCCGTGGCGAGCCGCCGGATCTGGTGGGCCGTCTGGATGGCCCTCTGGCCGGGTTCCACCACCACGACGAAGGCGTCCATGCTCTCGGTGCTCCCCCGGGCCAGGTGCTCGAGGCCGGCCTCCATGTCCACGATCACCGTCTCGCCGCGGCCCACCATGAGGTGGCGCATGAGCACCCGAAGGAGGGTGCTCTCGGGGCACAGACACCCGCCCCCGCCCTTCGGTACGGTGCCCAGGGTGAGGAGCCGCACCCCGTTGTGCTCCAGGCAGAACCGGTCCGGAATGTCGTCCACCTTGGGATTGAGCTTGAACATGCCCCCCATGGTTCCGGGCTGGGCGCCGGTGCGCTCGGCCACCAGGTCCTTCATGGCGGCGAGGGGCTGGATCTCGGCGAGCCGTTCGGGGGGCACGCCCACGGCCGAGGGCAGGTTGGAGTCGGGGTCGGCGTCGATGGCGAGCACCGTCTGCCCCTGGTCCGCGAGGAACCGGGCCAGACAGCCGGCCAAGGTTGTTTTCCCCACCCCCCCTTTTCCGCTGATCGCGATTTTCATGTCGGAACCTCCGTGGCGGGGTCGTCCCCGCGGTGGGTCGTTTCGGTCTCCCCCGGAAGGGCGCGGCGCCGGGCGGGGGCACGGATCGGTTGATAACACCGGGGGGGAAAGCGTGTCAAAGCGCCGGGTGGCGGCGCTGCTTTACCCACGAGACGCCCCGCTGCTAGACTCGCGCCTCTTGCGCGGCGCGGGGGCACGGGCACGGCCGGGAGGCGACGGTGGAGCGCCAGGGAATCTGGGTGGGGGTCGATCTCGGGGGCAGCAACCTCCGGATCGCTGCCTTGGACCGTTCGATGCGGGTCCGCAAACGGTGGCGGAGATCCGGGGGAGACTGGACCTACGAGGAGCTGCTTCGGGCCATCGCCGAGGGGGTTGCTCAGGTCGCCCCGGGGCCGGGGGCCGCGGCGGGGGTGGGGATCGGGGTGCCCGGCCTCGTCGACCCGGACCGGGGGCGGGTGGCCGTGGCGCCCAACCTCCCAGCGCTCAACGGCCGCGAGGTCGGCGGCGACCTTTGCCGGGCGCTAGGGTTGCCCGTGCGGGTGGAAAACGATGTGAACGCGATTGCCGTGGGCGAGTGGGCCAAGGGGGCGGGCCGGGGGGCCCGGGCGCTCCTGGTGATGACCCTCGGCACGGGGGTCGGGGGGGGACTGATCCTTGACGGGGCCCTGTACCGGGGCCCCGACGGCACGGCGGGGGAGGTGGGGCACATGCCGCTTCGCCCCGGCGGGCCGCGCTGCCGGTGCGGGGCCCGGGGCTGCCTGGAGGTGTACGCCTCGGCCACGGCGGTGGTGGCGGCCGCCCGCGCGGCCGGCGTCCCAACGGAGGGAGGGGCCGCGGCCGTCGCCGGGGCCGCCCGGGCCGGGGACCCGAGGGCGCGGAAGGTGTTCGCCCGGGCCGGGGCGGCCGTGGGCGTCGCGGCGGCCGGACTCGTGAACCTCCTCAATCTGGACCGGATGGTGATCGGGGGCGGGCTCGCCGGGGCCTGGGATCTGATCGAGCCCCACGCCCGGAGAGAACTAAGACGGCGGGCGTTTTCGCGTCCGCTGGAGCGGTTCCGGTGGGCCGCCTCCCTGTTGGGAGACGATGCCGGGGTGGTGGGGGCGGCCATCCTCGCGAAGGAGAACATGGGCGCATGACGCCGCAGGAACGCATCCGCAATTTCAGCATCATCGCGCACGTGGATCACGGCAAGAGCACGCTCGCGGACCGCCTGATGGAACGGACCGGGGCCGTGACCGAGCGGGAGGCCCGCGACCAGATGCTCGACACCCTGGAGATCGAGCGGGAGCGGGGTATCACCGTAAAGGCCCAGACCGTGCGCCTCACCTACCGGGCCGCCGACGGCCAGGACTACGTGCTGAACCTGATCGATACGCCGGGACACGTGGACTTCTCCTACGAGGTGTCCCGGAGCCTCGCGGCCTGCGAGGGCGCCATCCTGGTGGTGGACGCGAGCCAAGGGGTGGAGGCCCAGACTCTCGCCAACGTTTACCTGGCGGTGGAAAACGACCTCGAGATCGTACCGGTTCTGAACAAGATCGATCTCGACCGGGCCCGGCCCGACGAGGTGAAGGCCGAGATCGAGGAGATCATCGGCCTCGACGCGAGCGACGCGGTGCTCGCAAGCGCCAAACAGGGGATTGGCACCGAGGAGGTGCTGGAAGCCATCGTGCGCCGGATCCCTCCGCCGAAGGGCGACCCCGAGGCGCCCTTGCGGGCCCTCATCTTCGATTCCTGGTACGACGCCTACCAGGGGGTCGTGGCCCTGGTGCGGGTGGTGGACGGGGCCGTGCGGCGCGGCGGAAGGATCCGGTTCATGGCCACGGGCCGGGAGTTCGAGGTGCAGCGGGTGGGGGTGTTCCTGCCCCGTCCCCAGGAGGTTCCGGAGCTGGGGACCGGGGAGGTGGGGTTCGTGATCGCCGGGGTGAAGGAGGTTCGCGAGGTCAAGATCGGCGACACGATCACGGCCGCGGAGCGGCCGGCCGCCGAGGCCCTGCCGGGGTTCCAGGAGGTCCGCCCCATGGTGTTCAGCGGCCTCTACCCCCAGGACCCGGCCGACTACGACGCCCTGCGGGACGCCCTGGAGAAGCTCAGGTTGAACGACGCGAGCTTTCGGTTCGAACCGGAGGTGAGCCAGGCCCTGGGCTTTGGGTTCCGGTGCGGGTTTTTGGGGCTCCTGCACATGGAGATCGTGCAGGAGAGACTGGAGCGGGAGTTCGGGCTCGATCTCATCACCACGGCCCCCACGGTTCGGTTCCGGGCGGTCAAAACCGACGGCACGGTCGTGGAGGTCGAAAACCCGGCGAGCCTGCCGCCGGCGAACCTGCTCGCCCGCATCGAGGAGCCGTTCGTGGTGGCCACGATCCACGTGCCCGACGAGTACGTGGGTGACGTGATGAAGCTGTGCATCGACCGCCGGGGCATCCAGCGCAATCTCCTCTACCACGGCCGCAGCCGGGTGCAGCTCGAGTTCGAGCTTCCCCTCGGGGAGATCGTGCTCGATTTTTACGACCGGCTGAAAACCGTGTCCCGGGGATACGCGTCGCTGGACTACGAGTTCCTGGAGTACCGGCCGTCCGATCTGGTGAAGCTCGACATCCTCGTGAACGGCGAGCCGGTGGACGCGCTGAGCGTGATCGTGCACCGGGACAAGGCCTACCACCGGGGTAGCGAGCTCACCCGGAAGATGAAGGAGTTGATCCCCCGCCAGCTCTTCGAGGTGAGCATCCAGGCGGCCATCGGCTCCCGGGTGATCGCACGGACCAACGTGAAGCCGCTGCGGAAGAACGTCACGGCCAAGTGCTACGGCGGCGACATCACCCGGAAGCGAAAGCTCTTGGAGAAGCAAAAGGAAGGAAAGAAGCGCATGAAGCAGGTGGGTCGGGTGGAGATTCCCCAGGAGGCGTTCCTGGCGATCCTCAAGGTGGGTGACGAATGAGCGCGGCCGAGTGGACCGAACGAAAAAGAAAAGCATACTTGTGGGGAGGGACAGCCCTTGTCAGCGGGGGGCTGATCTTTTCTCTACTGAACTTTATGCTTCGGGTGCCTCAATATCAAAAGCTCAGTCCGGTATTGCTGTTATTCTTTATTGCAGCTGGGTTCGTTTTATTGGGGTATGCTGTTGACCACTGGAAGGAGCCATGTTCAAGGGCGGAGGAGATTTTTTCAAAGTATTATCTAGTGTGGTGTGGCCTTGCTATTGGTTTGGCCTGGTTTTTGTCGGGGGGTGATAGTGGTGCTGTGTTTCGATCGGTGGGAGGCGGGCGCAGGGGGGGGACCGTTCTCTATTTTTTGGGAGCGATTCTTGCCGTCTGCGCACTGAAATATCTGCCGCAGCAGGAAAGAGGCGACTCTTGGGAGAAGATTCCAGAATATGCCGAGGCCCTGGTCGTGGCGATCCTGCTGGCCGTCGCGATCCGGGGTGCCGTGGTCCAGGCCTTCAAGATCCCCTCGGGGTCCATGCTCCCGACGCTCCAGATCGGGGACCACCTCCTGGTGAACAAGTTCCTCTACGGCAT
>NZ_BAAHFQ010000163.1:0-6008 GCF_054681715.1 Deferrisoma sp. | reverse complement strand
CCGTCGTCGAAGGAGTTGGGGCCGCTTTTCGCCTCAAACACCACCGGGATCACCGTGGTCCGGTCGGCGCCGGTGGTGGGCACGGCGTGGTTCTTCACCTCCAGGGACGGCCGGACCATGTAGATGTTCGCGGTGTTGTTGGCGTTTCGGGTCATGCCGTGGGGCTCGTGGCAGGCCTCGCAGTTGTACCGGAACGCCTCGGCGTTGGGGTCGTGGGTTGGGCCCGACGTGAACGAGGTGTTCTGGTTGCCGTGGGTCGAGACCTGCCTCGTGGCCGGGGTGCCCAGGGTGGTCCGGTGGCAGGCGCCGCACAGCCCGGTCACGGTGGACCCCGTGGACACGGTGTTCACCGTGGCCCGCAACCGGTTGCCCGCGAAGGTCGTGTCGTCGGCGTTGTTCACGTGGGCCGAGGCCGTATCGTGGCAGTCGGCACAGGCCTTGTTGGCCGCGGGGTTCCCCGAGGCCGGGTAGGTGCCGCTCGGCCGGTTGTGGCCGGTGATCTCGGCGCCGTAGCTCGCATCGTCGCCCAGCACGTCGGGCGCCGTGCGGCCCGTGCCGTCCGGGAGGGAGGTGGCCGGATCGGTGCCGTTGTGGCAGTTCACGCAGGGGATCGCGTTCGACGTAGTCCAGTAGGTCTTGGCCAGATCCCGGCCCACCTGGCCGTTCACCGAGGCGGTGGAGTGGCAGTTGTCGCAGGCCGTCGTGGCCGCGAGCGAAACCCCGCCCGTCATCTCCACCGAGCCGTTCACGTGGGTGGCCGAGATGTTCACCGCACCCGGGTAGATCGCGCCGTACAACTGGCCACCGTTGTGGCACTGGGCGCAGTTCGAGATATCCCCGGAGTTGTGGCACGAGTTGCAGTTCGCCCCGCCGTGGCCGCTCACTAGCCTCGGCCCCCAGACGTCCTTGTAGTGGCGCGGATGGCCGTGGGAGCTCACCTCCTTCGCCGGCGTCGTTGTGTTCTCGCCAAAGCTCCCGTGGCAGGTTCCGCAGTTCCCCGTGGTCGTGTCGGTCCAGATCGGGGTCTGGTCGGTGCCTCCGTTGCCCAGGCTCACCCCGTGGCAGTAGATGTTCGTGCACTCGGAGGTCGCGTTGTTGAAGGCCTCGCCGCCGAGGCCAGCGATGCCGGCCTGGGTGAGGTCGAAGGCCACCAGGGCCGGGTCGGTCAGGCTGCCCCGGGCGTGGTCGGGGCTGTAGGTGTTGGCCGTGGAGTTCTCGCCGGCGTGGCAGGTGCGGCAGGGGTAGTTCTTCTGGGGCGCATCCGGGTTCTCGTGGGCCCAGTGGCTCCCGCCGTCGGCCTGGACGTAGCCGCTGATCACCGAATTCAGGTGGCAGGCCTCGCACTCCTCGCCGGTGTCGCCGATCTCCCAGGTGCCGGCGTTGGCCGGGTAGCCGTTCCGGGTGGCCTCGGTGCTGGCCGTGGTCTTGTAGGCGTCGAGCCACACCGGGGCCGAAAGCTGGGTCTGGGTCGAGTCGCCCTTGCCGGTGATGCCGATCGCCGAGTCGTCGGGGTTGTGGCAGGTGAGGCTCGAGCAGGTGTTCGTGCCCGTGTCGTAGGTGCCGCTCGGGTTGAACGCCGGATTGAACGCCACCTCCACGTTGGCCGAGGGCACGGGGGTGCCCTGGTCCGAGCCCCACCCGCTCTGGTTGTGGTTGTTGTTGTAGTGGCACTCGGAGCAGGCGTAGCTCATCTTGTTCACGTGGGTGTCGTGGACCCCCACGGCATCGGGGTTGTCGGGGTGGGCGTCGGAGGCCGTGGGCGGGAACCCGTGGCACGCGTCGCAGGCCTGGGCCACGCCGAAGGTGGTGGCCGAGTTGTGGCCGTCGTGGCACCCGTTCCCCGAGGCGCAGGTGGTGGCGGTGAGCGTTCCGCCCAGGTGGTTCGTGCCGCCGGCGCCGTTGTCGTTCAGGCTCTGGCCCGCCGGGATGACGTTGTGGCAGTTGGTGTTGTCGCAGGTGCCGTTGGTGGCCCCGAAGAGGTACCAGTCGCCGTTGTATTTGACGTCGTCGTCGGGCAGTTGGGTGTCCTCGCCGGCCACGGTGCGGCGGATCATGGTGTCGTTCTGGAACGTGGCGTCCGCGGCCGCCGTGCCGTGCTGGTCGTGGCAGTCCAGGCAGCCGGCGCTGCGGCCCGTGCCGGCGTCGCCCCCCGCGGCCGGGGTGGGGGTGTGAGGCGCGTGGCCCGCGTGGCAGTGGCGGCAGTTGGAGTAGAAGTTCGTGCCGAAGGTCGAGGTGCCGGCCGCCGTGTCCTCGGCCAGGGTCGCCTTGAGCCGGGGCGCCGGGTCAAAGACGCGGTCGCCGTTGGCGTCGTGGCGGAGTTCGTGGCAGGTGTCGCAGGTGACCCCCACCTTGCCGTGGCCGTAGAGGCCGTAGTTGTCGGTGAGCCCCCCGTTCTCGTCCTTGGTGTGGCACACGTCGCACTCGGTGAGCCGCACCGTCTGGTTCGTGGCCGGCTGACCCGAGTGGCCCGAGGTGTTCTGGAGCACCAGGAGGCGCTCTCCGTCGGGGCTCGCGTGCTTTCCGTGGCACCGGGTACAGTAAACCGGGTTTTCGCCCACGGCCACGTCGTTCAGGGTGATCTTCGCGTTGGAGGCGCCGTGGCGGGCCGGGGCGTTGTACCCGTTGATCGCGCCGCCGTCGGCGTCGTGGCAGTTGGCGCTCTGGCAGGTCTTGGTGGAAAGTTCGGCGTCCGAGAGGTTCAGCGGGCTCCCCACCAGGGTCGTGGCCGGGTCGAGCAGGGTCTGGGAGGCGTCCACCCCGTGGATGTTGGCGTTTCCGGCGCCGTCCGAGGTCATGCCGCTCACGGTGTGGCAGTCGAGGCAGTCGAAGGCCGTGGCATCCTGGGCAAAGGTGCTCCTGGTGACGTCCACCGGGTGCTTCGACAGGGACGTCGCGTCGAAGTCGTGGTACACGCCCTTCATGCGGTCGCGGTTCGCCACGGAGACGGCGTTCTCCTCGTGGCAGAACAGGCACCGCACCACGGGGTCGGTGTCGGTGATGCCCAGATCGAAGGTCTTCTGGGACTTCTTCAGCAGATGGGTGCCGGCCACCATCTTGCTCGCGCTCACGGCGTGGCAGTCGTAGCACAGCGCCCCCGGCGGATAGTGGGTGGCCCCGGAGGGCACCGCCCACGCCACAACCGCCGCCACGATCGCACCAACCCAGGATCTACGATTCATCGGTTCCCGCCTCGAAAAGTCCGAACGTCTCGTGACGCGTAACGGGTGACTGGTGATCCGTGACGCGTGACGGGTGACCGGTGACGTTCCCCCGTCCCCCGTCCCCACGTCCTAACGTCCCAGCGTCCCAGCGTACTCGTCAGCCCACACGTCCTCGTCGATCTCCACGTACCCCAGGGTGTCCCCGAGTTCCACCCGGTCTCTGCGGTGCTTCACCCGGCGCACGAAGGTGCCCGCCTCGGGCGCGGTGAGCGTCCAGGTGGTGCGGCGGCCCTCCAGCACGACCAGGGGCTGGCCCTTCGTCACCTCGTCCCCGGGCTCCACCAGCCACTCCGCGACTTTGATGCGGTCGCGCTCCTGGCGCTCGGCGAGCCGCGGCACGAACACCGTGCCGTAGATCCGCCGGAGTTCCTCCTCGGTGGGCGCACGGCTCGTGTGCCGCGCCTCCACGATCACCGTGCCCGGCCGGGACCCGGCCCGGAAGGTCGCCTGGCCCTCGCCGTTGCGGTCGGTCAGCACCTGGGCCGGGGCCACATCGCCGCTGCCCTGGAGCACCGTGAAAACCACCGGCACCTCGTGGTTCGGGTTGTCGTGGATGTCGGTCACCCGGATCGAGAGCGCCGTCTCCCCGCCCGTGGGCAGCCGGTCCGCTCCCGCCACGAGTTCGATCTTGGCCGGCGCGTCGGCCATGAGCACGATCTGCACCGCGGCCGTCACCCCCCACGCCTCGGCCGACGCCGTCACCGTGACCGCGCCGATCGCGGTGCCCGCCCGGTACTCGGCCTCTGCGATGCCCCGCTCGTCGGTGCGCCCGCCCCGCAGCACCCGAAGCCGGCCGTTCTCGTTCCCCAGGGCGAACCGCACCCGGGCCCCCTCGATGGGGTTCCCTTGGAGGTCCAGGAGCTTCGCCTTCAGCCGGCTCGTGGACCGGCCGTCCGCCGTGAGTTTCTCGGGCTCGGCCGTGAGGGTGAGCACGGCCCGGTCCTCCATGCCCCTCTGGGCCCGGGGATAGAGCTCGATCGCCACGGTGGAGGCCACGTAGGTGTTGAGCCACCCGGCTCCCACGTCCCCCGTGGTGAGGTCCTTCGCAAGGAGCAGGGCCGTCTTCGCCGCAAACCCCGCCGTGTAGGTCGCCGTGACCTCCCCGAAGGCGTCGGTCACCCCACCCCATTTGACCTCCACGTCGTCCACGTCGTCCATCCGGGCCTCTTTGTCCTCGAGTCGGCCCCCGCCCACCACGCCCGTGTACTCCTCGGTGGTCGAGAGCGTGAGGGCGAGTTCGTGGCCCGACACCGGGTCGCCGTTGGCGTTCTCGGCCTTCACGGTGAGCCGGGTCGTCGCCTTCTGGTCCGCCGGCAGGAGCGCGTCCCGCGCCGTGACGAAAAGCCGCACCCGGGTGTCGAACGATACCGGCCGGCCCGCGGGCCGGGTCGTCACGTTCCCCGCGTCGTCCGCCAGGTGCACCACAACCGGCACCTCGGCCCCCTCGTCGTCCCACCCCACGGTGTAGGTGCCCCGGTAGGTCCCGGGCTCCACCTCGGCCATGGGAAGCCCCTCGGCCACGCCTGGGAGGTCGAAGGTGGCGTAGCCCCCGGGCTCGCCCGTGAGGGTCACGGTGAGCACATCCCCCGCCACGAGCTTGCCGCTAAACCCCACGGCCGAGAAGAAGTCATGCTCGGCCGAGGCGATGACCGGGGGCGTGGTGTCGTTGAGCGCGTCGAGGCCCACCACCGCGAGCTCCGGCCCGGCCCGGTCGGCCGACCCGTAGGCGTCGGCCACGTGGACGACGACCCGGTGGAGCGTCTTCGTCGGGCCCACGTCGGCGTCGGTCACGGTGTAGGTTCCGGTGTACCGGCCCGTGCGGCCCTCCTCCGTGAGCGCAAGGCCCGTCGCCAGGGTGCCGAGGTCCGCGGTCACCGTGGCCCCGCTCTGGGCCACCACGGTCACGGTCACGGTGTCGCCCGGCTTCGCCGGCTTCCCGAAGGGCTCCACGGTCACGGCCGCGATCGCCGGGCCCTCGCCGGGGGCGGCCTTTGCCGCCACGATCTCGCTCGGGGCGCTCCGGTTCCCCGCGCGGTCCACGGCCACCACGGCGTAGCGGTATGGAAGGCCCGGCACCACGGCCGTGTCGGTGAGGGAGAGTTTACGGGTGGTTTCGTAGGCGGCGCCCGCAAGGTCCGGGTCGGCCCCCTCTCCCCGGAAGATCTCGTAGTGGTCCACGTCGGCCGAGGGGCTGGCCTGCCAGGTCACCTCGATCTCCCCCGGCCAGGGCGACGAGGCCAGGATCCGGCCGGCCGGCACCGGCTCGGGGGGCGTCGTATCGATCGTGACCGCGGGGCCCTCAAGGCTCGCCGTCTCCCCCGTGGCCGGGTCCGTGAGCGTCCCCGTGAGGCCGAAGGTGCCGTTCACGCCCTCGGGCACGGCCACCTTCCCCACGTACACCCCGTCGTCCACCTCGGCCATCGGGACGTTCTCGGCCAACCCGGCGATCGTGAACGAGGCCCGTTTGTCCGGCGCGCCCCGCAGGGTCACGCCGATCTCCTGGCCCGCGCCGTAGAGGGCCTTCTCGGCCCCCACCTCGGCCACCGCGAGGTCCGCCACGGTCACCGCGACCTCGGGCGGGTATTTGCTCTCCACGTCCCCGCCCCGGCCGTCGCCGAACACGGCCGTCACCGAGTACCGGTAGGTCTTCCCCCGCTCGGCCGTGGGGTCGGTGAAGGTGAGGTCGTAGACCCGCTCGGGCGTCAGCCGCTCGAACCGGCCCTTCCCGTCCCGCCGGTACACCCGATACCCCTGGTTCACCCCCCGCACCTTCGGCGGCTCCCAGGT
>NZ_BAAHFQ010000162.1:0-6092 GCF_054681715.1 Deferrisoma sp. | reverse complement strand
GGTCTCCCCGGGCCGGAACACCCGGTCCACGGGCTTTCCGCCGTCCGCCACCACCCGGACCCAGGCCTTCTCGGTGGCCGTGATCTCGAGCCGCAGGCGTTCCGGCCGGGCGGGCTCGGCCACCGGTTCCGGGGGCGGGGGCTGCGCCTGCGGCGCGGGGGCGGTCTCGGCAAC
Organism: Deferrisoma sp.; assembly: GCF_054681715.1. Lineage (NCBI taxonomy): Bacteria > Pseudomonadati > Thermodesulfobacteriota > Deferrisomatia > Deferrisomatales > Deferrisomataceae > Deferrisoma > Deferrisoma sp. Next base: position 5,918 of record NZ_BAAHFQ010000162.1, on the reverse strand, counting down.
CCCTTCGGGGGCCGAATCGCTTTCCCGAATCGGCGGGGGCTCGGCCGGCGCCGGCGGGGCGGGAGCGGGCTCCCCCCGGGCCGGGACGTGCGAGGCCACGGGCTCCGGTGCCCCCCGGCCCCACAGCCACCACCCCGCCCCCGCCAGGAGCACGATCAGCAAAACCGCGGCCCAGGCGAGGGGCGGCAGGCCTTTGCGCCGCCGGCCCCGGAGCGACACGTCCCAGTCGGGCTCGGGAAGCCCCCCGGCCGCCTCCCCGGCCTCGTCGGGCCGCGCCCGGCGGTAAAGGGCGGTGAACTCCCCCTCGTCGGCGCCGAGCTCCTTGGCCACCACCCGCACGAACCCCCGGCCGATCACCCCCTTCGGGATCCGGCCCCAGTCCTCCTTCTCCAGGGCATCCAGGTAGGCCTTCCGGATCCGGGTGGTCCGGGCGAGGTCGTCGAGCGAGCGGCCGGCCGCCTCCCGGGCGGCCCGCAGCCTTTCGCCGAAGCCTTGGGGCTCGGGGGGCCGTTCCTGTTCGCCGGTGGTCATGGCCGCAACTCCTGGTCGCCGGGGGTTGCCCCTACTGGGTCAGGTCCAAGTAGGTCTTCGCCGATTTGCCCACCTCGGTCCCGGGCGCGAGCTTCCAGGCCTCCTCGAAATCGGCCCAGGCCCCCTCCCGGTCGCCGGCCTTGAGCCGCACGAGCCCCCGGTACAGGAACACCTCGCCGTCCCGGGGCAGAAGCCGCGCCGCCTCGTCCAGGTGCCGCCGGGCCTCCTCCAGCTCCCCTCGCTCGTAGAGCACGATGCCCAGATTCTTGTGGGCCAGGGGGAACCCGGGCGCCACCTCCAGGGCCTCCCGGAGCCGCCGCTCCGCCTCCTCCGCCCGGCCCTGCTTGTACAGCGCCCAGCCCAGGTTCGTGAGGGCCCGCTCCTGGGTGCCGTAGAACACGTTCTTCAGGGCCTCCTCCAGGGCGCTCACTGCCTCGGGGTACCGGCCGGTGTCGAGGTACAGGGCACCCAGGTTGTTCCAGGCCTCGGAGTAGTCGGGCTTGAGCTCCACGGCCTTCCGGAACGCCCGCTCGGCCTCGCCCACCTCCCGGCGGGCCCAGTAGGCCAGGCCCAGGGCGTTGTGGACCTCGGGGTCCTCGGGGGTGAGTTGGGCCGCCTTGGTGAACTCCCGCAGGGCCGGCGCGGGCCGCCCCTCGGCCAGGAACGCGACCCCGAGCTGGTAGGCGGCCTTGGCCTCGTTTCGCACGGCCTCCTTGTTCCCGGCGCACGCGGCCAAAAAGATGAGGAGGGCGGCGAAGAAAACCCCTTGACACCTGGCGCTCGGCCGGTACCTTAGCGCCGGTTTGAATCCCGGCCGGGATGCTGGGAGGGGGCAGGAAGGAGTCATGGCGTTGGGCCGCATCCTTTTCGTCGACGACGACGAAAACATCCGGTTTCTGTTGCAGGAGGAGCTGAGCCTCGCGGGCCACGAGGTGGTCGTGGCGCCCGACGGGGCCCGGGCGCTCGAACTCCTCGACGAGATCCACCCGGATCTCGTGATCCTCGACCTCAAGATGCCCGGCATGGACGGCCTCACGGTGCTCGGGGCGATCCGCCGGCGCGCCCCCGACGTTCCGGTGGTGGTGTTCTCGGCCTACTGCGAGCCGGCCCACCAGGCGCTGGAGCAGGGGGCCAACGCCTGCGTGGCCAAATCGGCCGACCTGACCGAACTCCACCGCCAGGTGAGCCGGTACTGCGCCTAGCACGGCCTGGCGTACCAACACCAACGGAAGCGTTGCCGGAGCCCCCGCCTCGCCATGGGAACCCGCGGGTGGGGGGCTGGTGGAGAGCCGGGCGCGGCCCCCCACGTCGCCGCGCCCTCACCAGGCTTGGGTCCCTTTCGAAGCTCCGGAACTTCCGCTGCCGGTGCCCCGGCCTACCGAACTGCGACGGCATGCGAAGGCGCGGGGAATCGGGTGCTGCACTCGCGCCCGGCCGGAGCCAGTTCCCCACCCGCATCCGGCGATCGTTCCGAAGGGATCAGTCCACCTCCGCCTCGAACTCGGTGAGGGTCCGGAACTGCCGGAACCGGGCCGCCACCTCGTCGTAGGTGAGCCGCTCGAGCCGCCGGAAGCTGAAATCCTCCACGTTGAAGCTCGCCAGGGCCGAACCGAACACGATGGCCCGGCGGATGTTCTCGGGCTCCAGGTTCCCGGTGCTCGCGAGATACCCCATCATGCCTCCGGCGAAGGTGTCGCCGGCGCCCGTGGGGTCGAACACCTCCTCCAGCGGAAACGCCGGGGCGGCGAACACGTGGCCGTCGGCGAAGTACATGGCCCCGTATTCGCCCCGCTTCACCACCACCCCGCTCGGGCCCCACGAGAGGATCTTCTGGGCGGCCTTCACGAGGTTGGGCTCCCCGGCCAGCATCCGGGCCTCGGCCTCGTTCAGGACCACCATGTCCACCCGCTCGATCGCCTCCCGCAGGCTTCCGGGCTTCCCCTCGATCCAGAAGTTCATGGTGTCGAGGGCCACGAACCGGGGCTCCTCCACCTGGTCGCGGACCCGCTTCTGGAGATCGGGGTCGATGTTCGCGAGGAACACGTAGGGGCAGGCCCGGTGGGCCGGCCCAAGCTCCGGCTCGAACCCCTCGAACACGTTGAGATGGGTCTCCAGGGTGTGGGCCTCGTTGAGGTCAAACCCGTACCGGCCCTTCCACCGGAAGGTTTTCCCCGGCGCCCGCACAAGCCCGGAGAGGTCGGCGCCCCGTTCGGCCAGGAACCCGATGCGCTCCGTCGGGAAGTCCTCGCCGATCACGGCCACCAGCCGCACCGGCGCAAACAGGCTTGCGGCCGCGGTGAAGTAGAGGGCCGAGCCCCCCAGGGCCTCGTCCTCCCGGCCGAAGGGGGTCTCCACGGCGTCGATCGCCACCGATCCCACCACCAAAAGATCGCCGCCCATCCTCAGCCCTCCCCGCCCAGGTACCGGCCGAACAGAAGGTCCACCCGCCGCCGGGTCTCGGGCGGGATCTTGGCCGGGTCGGTCAGCACCGCGTACCGGGCCGCCTCGGCGCAGGGGCAGGTGCGCTCGGCCGGGATCCGGGCCACGGCCTCCCGCACGATCCGCCGGGCCGTTTCGACGTTCTTGTGGAGCACCTCGAGCACGGCCTCCACGCTCACCTCTTCCTCGGTTTCGTGCCAGCAGTCGTAATCGGTGACGAGCGCCACCGTGGTGTAGCAGAGCTCGGCCTCCCGGGCGAGCCGCGCCTCGGTGGCGTTGGTCATGCCGATCACCCGGGCGCCGATCGCGCGGTACCAGTGGGACTCGGCCCGGGTGCTGAACTGGGGCCCCTGGATGCACACGTAGGTGCCGCCCCGGTGGAACGGCACGCCCACGGCCTCCCGGGTGGCCCACACCGCCTCCTGGAGCGCGGCGCAGATGGGATCGGCCATGGCCACGTGGCCCACGATGCCGTCGCCGAAAAAGGTGTTCTCCCGGCCCCAGGTGCGGTCGAGGAACTGGTCGGGCAGGCAGATGTGGCCCGGGGCCACCCCCTCCTCCAGGCTCCCCACGGCCGAGATGGAGATCACCCACTCGACCCCCAGAGACTTCAGGGCCCAGACGTTGGCCCGGTAGGGGACCTCGGAGGGCAGGAACCGGTGACCCCGGCCGTGGCGGGGCAGAAACACGAGTCGCCGGCCGCCCAGCCGGCCCTCGATCAGCGCGTCCGACGGGGGGCCGAACGGGGTGGGCACCTCGACCTCCCGCACGTCGGTCAGGCCCTCCATCTCGTACAGGCCGCTTCCTCCGATGATGCCGATCGCCTTGTCCATGAACTCCTCGCTAGGGTCGTTGGTCGTAGGTCGTAAGTCGTAGGTCGTTCGTCGTAGGTCGCGGGTCGTTCGTCGCCGGACGTCCGGGCCGCACACCGCCGGCCTGCCCGACCAGAACGCCCCGTAACGATTCACGATTTACGATTCACGATTCACGGCCGTTCCGCCGCCTAGCCGCCTAGCCGCCCTGCCTCATCCGCCTTGAGCTGGCCGCAGGCCGCCAGGATGTCTTCGCCCCGGCTCTTTCGCAGGGTGGCCGTGAAGTTCTTCCGGAGCAAAACCTCCTGGAACGCCGCCACCGCCTCCGGGTCGGGCCGACGGAACGGGCTCTCCGGATGGGGGTTGTAGGCGATCAGGTTCACCTTGCACCGGACGTCCGACAAGAGCCGCACGAGCCGCCGGGCGTCGGCCGGGGTGTCGTTCACCCCGCCCAGCAGCACGTACTCGATGGTGTACCGGTCCCGGGGCGGGAGCGGGCTCTCCCGGAGGGCCGCCAGGAGCTCGGCGATGGGGAACCGGCGGTTCACGGGCATGATCCGATCGCGCACCTCGTCGGTGGTGGCGTTGAGGCTCACGGCCAGGCTCCCCAGCATCTCGGGCGGCAACCGCCGGATCCGGTCGGCGAGCCCGGAGGTCGACACCGTGAGCCGGCGGCGGGTGATGTTGGGCCCGTGGTCGCTCGACAGGATCCGGAACGCCCGCACCACGTTGTCGAAGTTGTGCAGGGGCTCCCCCATGCCCATGAACACCACGTTGGTGATCCGGCGCTCGGGCCCCATGCGGGCCTGTCCCACGAGCACCTGGGCCACGATCTCCCCGGCCGTGAGGTGGCGCCGGAGCCCCAGGGTTCCCGTGCGGCAAAAGGCGCAGCCCATGGCGCAGCCGGCCTGGGTGGACACGCACTGGGTCACCCGGCCCTCGTCGGGCATGAGCACGGTTTCCACCCGCTCGCCGTCGGCGAGTTCCAGGAGGAGTTTTACGGTGCCGTCCCGGCTCACCTGCTCGTGCACCACCCGGGGCACCCGGGCCGAGGCGGCCTCGGCGAGGCGCGCCCGGAGGCGGGCCGAGAGGTCGGTCATGTCCTCGAACCGGGTCACGCCGCGCTTATAGAGCCAGTGCATCACCTGGCGGGCCCGGAACCGCTTCTCCCCCAGCGTCTCGAAGAATCGCTCGAGGCCCTCCAGGTCGTGATCGAACAGGTCGACGGCGGTCATGGTCGTTTCGTAACGCCCCGTTCCAAGGGGATTTGCCGGCCCGGGGCCGGACCCGGCTTTATACCGTGGGCCGCGAAGGCCCGTCAAACGCCCGGCTTGACACATCCGGCCCGGGGGGATAAAAGAACGGTTCAATTTACGTCCGCCGGTGCCCCCAGGGGCTGAAAAGGGAAGTGGGGTGAAAGTCCCCCGCGGACCCGCCGCTGTGAGCGAGGACGACGGGCCACTGGAGCCACTGGCCGATCGGCTGGGAAGGCGGCCCCGAGGACGAATCGCGAGCCAGAAGACCTGCCGGCCGGACGCCCCGCGCGCCAAACCTCCCCGGGTGGATTCGGGAGGGCGGGGAATCCTTGAGGAGCTTCGAAAACGGGAAGCCCGCTCCGTGGTGGAGTGGGCTTTTTTCGTGGGGCTCCGGCCTTTGTAAGGAGATCGCCCGGATCGATCGGGCATGGGGAAGAGCATGCGGGAGGCGAGCGTCGCCGTAGAGCCGCGGGGGGCCGAGCCGGCCCCGGCCGTCGAGGCCCGGGGGCTCGTGAAGCGGTTCGGCAAGGTCCGGGCCCTCGACGGGCTGGACCTCGAGCTGCGGCCCGGGGAGATCTACGGGTTCCTCGGGCCCAACGGGGCCGGCAAGACCACCACGATCCGGATCCTCACGGGGCTCCTGCGGCCCGACGCCGGCACGGCCCGGGTGGGCGGGGCCGACGTGTTGACCGACCCCGTGGCCGCCAAGGCCCAGATCGGGGTGGTGAGCCAGCAGCTCAACCTCGACCCCGACCTCACGTTGGCCGAGAGCCTCGAACTCCACGGCATCCTCCACGGCATGCCCCGGGCCGAGCGCCGGGCCCGGGCCGCGGAACTCCTGGCCTTCGCCGGCCTGGCCGAACGGGCCCGGAGCCTCGGC
>NZ_BAAHFQ010000161.1:0-6140 GCF_054681715.1 Deferrisoma sp. | reverse complement strand
CACGAGTCGCAGGAGAGCGCGTTGCGGGCCCGGTCGAGGGTGGCGTGGCCCAGGATGCGCTCCCGGAGCCACGGGGCCGAGGCGTTGAGCGGCTCGCCGGTGCGCGACACGGTCATGCCGGTCATGGGGTGGGTGCCCTCGGGGATGCCGTGGCAGGCCTCGCAGAGGATGTCGTGGCCGTCGGCGTCGCCCGGGTACTCGTCGAGCCCGTTCTGGCCCTCGGCGTAGGGGGCGAGCAGGAGGTGCCGGAACCCGCCGTTTCGGTCGGGCTCGAGCTCGTGGCAGCTTTCGCACACCAGAACCCGTGAGCCGTCGCGGTCGTCCCCCCCGAACCGCGACCACCCCGGCGCGAGCCCCGCGGTGTAGGAGCCGTCGGGGCTTTGGTCTTTCCAGGTGCGGGCGGTGTCGAGCATGTCCACCAGGGGGTCCTTTTGCCAGTCGCCCCCCTCGTGGACGAGGCCGATGTAATGGGTGCCCATGCTGTGGTCCGCGGCCTGGTAGTGGGGGTACTCGTCGTCGCCCGGCTCGATCACGGTCTGGGCCGTGCCCAGGGTGGGGCTCACGCTCGCCCCGTCGCCGTCCATGAAGTAGTGGCAGTCCATGCAGGTCTTCGACATGTCGGGGTCGTACATGTCGTCGGCCTGGTCGAGGGCCCGGCCGTTGTCGGCCGGAAGCCACGAGGGGTCAAGCGCCGCCCAGCCCGGTTGGGTCCAGTCGTGGGCCGAGGTGTGGCACACGGAGCAGGTGAGGAGGTCGCCCTGGCCGGCCGTGGCGTTGAGGAGGTAGGGCACGCCCCGGCTGTCGAAGGCCTTGTGCACCGGATGGTGGCCGGGCACGGCCTGGGTGTGGCACAGGTCGCAGAGGGGCTCGCCCTGGGCCAGGGTGCGGGCGGCCCGCAGGAGGTACGGGCCGGCGCCGGGGGCCACGTCGGCCCGGCGGGCGTCGAGGGCGGCCGCCGGGTGGGGGGCGTGGCAGGTTTCGCAGATGGGCACGGGCCCGACGTTCGTGCCGGCGAGGCCCGGGTCGCCCTGGGGCCAGGCCTCGGGGAACCGCTCGACCCCGGCGTCCACGCCCGAGGGGTAGGAGTCCACGGGGTGGCCGAACCGGCCCTCCCGGCCGGGGTTCACGTTGTGGTCGGGGTCGGCCCAGCCCGAGCCGTCGGGGGCGTGGCCGGGGTTCCGGCCCGCGCCGTGGCAGGCCTCGCACAGGGCCGAGGCGGCGCCGTCGCCGTTCGGCACCGGGCGCTTCGAGCCGGGGATCTCGGCCGTGGCCTGGGCCACAACCAGCATGCCCGGCCCCGGGGGCGACGTGTCGCCGGTCGCGGCGACGTCGTCCTCGTCGGGGGCCACCCCGTGCACGGCGTGGCAGGTGAGGCAGGTGACCCCGCCCTCGTCGCCCCGGGTCAGGTGCCCGCCGAGCGACCACTGGCCCGGCGCGGGGGAGAGCGGGGTGCGGAAGATCCGGGGGATCTCCACGGCCGGGCCGTCGGGCCTGGGAACCACGTCGTCTCCCACCGGGTGGGAGCCCGGGTTCCGATCGCCCCGATACGAGCCCCACAGGCCCTCCTCGGCCCCCATGCCGCTTCGCTCGCCCCCCGACACGTAGTGCCTAAGCCGGTGGCACCGGGCGCACAGGGCGTTGGGGGTGTCGCGCAGGAACGGGCGGTAGGTGTTGTCGTGCACGCTGTGGCAGGTGGTGCACTCGAAGTAGCCGTGGTCCGTGTCGATGTCGGGGAGCCCGGAGCCCAGCACGTTGGTCGCCGGGGGCGGGTCGGCCAGGTACATCCTCTGGCCGTGGCTTTGGGGGGCGTACACGGTGTCGTCGGCGTGGGCCCGGGTCATGAGGGCGCCGTAGCCCTCGCCGGAGTGGTGGCACGACCCGCACAGGGCGCTCATGGTGCCCACCTTGCCCTCGTACACCAGGGGCTGGGCCCAGAACTTCTCGCCGGCCGCCTGGTGGGGGATGTGGCAGGCCGCGCAGGGGCCGCCCTCGCCCCCGAGCTCGGTTTCGTGGGCCGTGCCCTCGACGCCGGCGAACGCCGCGGAGGCCAGGAGTGCGGCAACGAGCCCGAGTCCGATGCGCCGTCTGGTCATGGGAACCCCCTCCGGGAGAAAGAGCCGTGGGCCGTTCGTCGCAGGTCGGCGGTCGCGCGCCGGGGGGGCCGGAACCCCCGACGGGCGACGAACGGCCGCGCCCCCCTTACTCGCCGCCGGGCGGCGGGGTTACCGGCCCGGCCCGTTCCAGGCACACGAGCGCCCGGGCGGCCGCGTCGTAGAGCCAGAACCGTCCCCGGCCGTCCGTGACCGCCATGTTGGGCTTGTGGTACGCAAAGTCGGCGCGCTGGTCGTAGGCCGGATCGGGACGGGGTTCGGGACCGGCCAGGTGGTGGAGGTACGCGCCGCTCGCGGCGTCGAACACCTGCACCGAGCCCACGGCCGGGTCGGTCAGGAGCACCCGGCCGCCCTCGAGGGGTTGGGCGCCGTGGATTCCGACGAATCCGCCCACGTAGCCCCGGACGTCGGCCCCCAGTTCCGCCAGGAGCCGGAGCTCCCGATCGAACACGGCCGCGTAGTGGGAGAGCGGAAAGGTCAGGAGCACCCGGCCGTCGGGAAACGCCGCCACCTCGCCCACGCCGGGAAGCCGGAACCGTTCGGACTTGCGCCGGCCGTGGGCGAGGTATCCCAGCAGGTCTCCCTGTTGGGAGAACCGGTAGAGGAGCTGGAACCGCTGGTCGGTGACCCAGATCTCGTCCCCCACCAAGGCCACGCTCGACGGAGTCGGCGGGAGCGAACGCACCCGGTCGGGGAAGCCCTCCCAGACCTCGGCGTTCTGGGGGGGCGGGGTGAGGATGCCCCGGGCCCAGCGCAGCTCGCCGGCGGGGGAGAGCCGGGCGAGCACGCCGTTGAGGGCGTCGGTCACGAAGAGGTCGGCGTCGTCGGCGAACCCGAGCTTGTGGGGCCGGAGGGCGTAGCCCGTGGCCTCGGCCACGAACGGGCCCAGCACCGCCTCCTCGACGCCGTCGCGGTCGAGGCGGTGGATGCGGCCGGTGCGGGGGGTCACCACCCAGAGCTTCCCGGCGGGCCCGAGGCCGAGGAACGAGACCTCCCGAAGGTCGTCGGTGCCCAGGCGCTCGAGCCGGTACACCTCGCGGGTGGGAAGGGCCCGGAACACGAGCTCGTCGCGGCGGGCCCGCTCGGGCCGCGCGGCCTGGGCCTCGACCTCGGCGCTCGGGGCGCTCTCGGCCCCCGTGGCGTCGCGGGCCGTGATGCGGTAGGCGTAGCGCACGCCCGCCTGGACGTCTCCGTCCACGTAGGTGACGTCCTGCACGCTCGCCACGAGGGCGAACGGCGCCCCATCGGCCGAGCGGTACACGTTGTAGATGACCGCGCCGTCCACCTGGTCCCAGAGCACGCCGATGGTGCCCGACGCCGGGTCCGGCCGGGCCACCACCCGTTTCGGGGGCTCGATGTGCTGGATCTTGACCACCCCGGGCTCGCTCAGTTCCCCCCGGATCCCCGAGGCGTCCTCGGCCGCCACCTGGTAGCGGTAGGTGCCCGAGGCCTCGGGCGCGGGCTCCAGGTACTGGTTCGCTGTGGTGCGGCCCACGGGTTCCCCGTTTCGGAACACCACGTACCCGGCGGCCCCCGGGACCGGGTTCCAGATCATGAGCACCTGGTTTCCCACCAGCATGGGCTGGCCGGGGAGGAACGATGGGGCGGGAAGCCCGGCCACGGCGAGGGCCGGGCCGAGGAGGATCGCGAAAACGGCGAAGAGGCGCGGGACGAGTCGCAGCATGGGCCCCCATCCGGTGAGGCAAAACGGCGAAACCCTATGCTACCGCCATGTGCCAGCCGACACAACCGAAAGGCGCCACCGACCCGGGGGGGAGCACCCCAACCCGGGTGGGAGGCGCCATCGACCGGATGCGCCGACCAACGACCCGCGACCGGCGGCAGTCCTCCCGGCGTTTCGGGGTTCTCACGCCACGCCCGCCACGCGCTAAGCGTTGTGGAGACGGTGACGGGTGATTCCTTCGGTGACACGTGATCCGTGACGGGTGACGGGTAACGAGTCACGGGTGACGGGTGACGGACAGCGGGGCGTCAGGCGGCCGGTCCACGACGAACGGCCTGTTTCGGGGTGGGCGCGCGGGGGGCGGGAGGGGTCAGGGGAGAATCTTGATCAGCGCCACGATCACGCCGGCCTGGGCGATGAGGAGGCCGGTCACCCACCGCAGGGTGGACGCGTGGGTCCGGGCGATTTCGCCCCGGACCTTTTCGATCTCGACGGTGAGATCGGCGCGGACCCGCTCGATACTCAGGCGGTTTTCTTCAATGCGAGCGGTGAGGTCCGCGCGAACCTGTTCGATGTCCTTGGTCAGATCGGCTCGGACCTGCTCGATCTCCTTGGTCAGATCGGCTCGGACCTGCTCGATCTCCTTGGTGAGGTCGGCCCGAAGTTGCTCGATCTCCTTCTGGAGGGCGAGTTTCGTGGCCTCCAGGTGCTCCTCGGTGGCCACGTTGGCCGGGATGCGGTGCTCCAGGCGGTCGAAGGCCTCGGCCAGCGCCCGGGCCTTGACCTCGTCGTCCTTGAACGCCTGGTAGATGTCGAGGGCGATGGACACCGGAAACGCCTCTCGGGCTGGGGAGTTCCTGGGATCACCTGGGGCCATGCTACCCGGCGGTTCGGGGATACGCAAGGGTAGGGGGGGGCCACGCCCGCGCCCCACGACTGACGATCTGCGACCCTCCCCCGGTAACGCTCGTGGCGCGCGTTGCGTGAGGATCGGGAGCCGCTCCCCCTGCCTTTCCTTCCCCTTCAAGAAACACCCCCCTCCGGACGATTCGGTACCGGGAGACGCCGGGCCGTCCGGCGGCCCGGCCGGCCAGCCGAGGAGGGTTCCCCCATGCCGAAGCTCGACGCCTATTTCCGCGCCATGGTCCAGCAGGGCGCCTCGGACCTCCACCTCGTGGCCGGAAATCTGCCGGCCATGCGGATCCACGGCGAGCTCAAGAAGCTCAAGGCCGAGCCCTTGACGGACGAGGGGCTCCGGGAGCTCCTGCGGGAGATCGCCCCCGAGGATGCCTGGGCCCGGTTCGAGGAGACCGGCGACGTGGACTTCGCCTACGAGCTCGAGGGGGTGGCCCGGTTCCGGGCCAACTACTTCGTCCAGAAGTTCGGGGCGGCCGCGGTGTTCCGGACGATCCCCTCGAAGATCCTGACCTGTGAGGATCTGGGGCTCCCGGACGCCGTGCGCCGGCTGGCCGGGCTCCGAAAGGGGCTCGTGCTCGTGACCGGGCCCACGGGCTCGGGCAAGTCCACCACCCTGGCCGCCATCCTCGACGAGGCCAACCGCACCCGGCGGGACAACATCATCACCATCGAGGACCCCATCGAGTTCGTGCACCAGAGCCAGGGGTGCCTCGTGAGCCACCGGGAGGTGGGCACCCACACCCGCGGCTTCGCCACGGCGCTGCGGGCTGCCCTGCGGGAGGACCCGGACATCCTCCTGGTGGGGGAGATGCGCGACAAGGAGACGATCGCGCTGGCCATCGAGGCGGCGGCCACGGGGCACCTGGTGTTCGGCACGCTCCACACCCAGAACGCGGCGAAGACCGTGGACCGGGTGATCGAGGTGTTTACGGCCGAGGAACAGCCCCAGATCCGCTCCACCCTGGCCGACAGCCTGAAGGCCGTGGTGGCCCAGAACCTCTTTCGCCGGGTGGACAAGCCGGGCCGGGTGGCGGCCCTGGAGGTGCTCGTCGTGACCCCGGCCATCTCGAACCTGATCCGGGAGGGCAAGACGTACCAGATCCCCTCGGCCATCCAGACGGGCAAGAAGCACGGGATGCAGTCCCTGGAGACCGCGATCCTGGCGCTCCTGGAGCAGAAGATCATCTCGCCCCGAGAGGCCTACGAGAAGGCGGTGGTCAAGGAGCCCTTCCTCCGGTTCCTGTCGGAGGAGGAGCGGGAGGCCCTGGGATGAGCCGGCTCAGGGTGGAGAAGGTGCCCGTGCGGGTGCGGCTCGGCCTGGCCACGGGGGCCGTGCTCGAGGGCGAGGTGTTCGTGTCGCCGGTTTCGCCCCGGGGCTCCGGGCCCCAGGAGGTGTGGGAGCTCGTGGACGAGGCCGACCCGGTGCT
>NZ_BAAHFQ010000160.1:0-6183 GCF_054681715.1 Deferrisoma sp. | reverse complement strand
GGCTTCGAGGGGGGAGTCGGCGCCGATCCGCAAGAACCCGCGGGCCTGGATCGCGTCCAGGGCCCAGGGGGGCAGGTCAGGACGGCCCGAGCTTGCGGATCCGCTCGGTCGGCGACTCAATTTCGGTGATGCGAAGGGCGAAGTGATCGGAGCTCACCACCACGAGCTCCCCCTTGGCGAGCACCCGGTTGTTGACCACGAGCTCCACCGGGGCCTCGGTGTCCTTGTCCAGATCGATGATCGACCCGGGCCGAAGGCGCTGGATGTCCTTCAGGGGCATCTCGGCCTCGCCGAGCCGGACCGTGGCCTCGACCTCCAGGTCCAGGATGAGGTCGATGTTGCGGATGTCGGGGGGCGCGGCCGGCTCCGCCCCGCCCCCCGCGAACGGGGACCCCGACGAGCCCGAAACCGCCGAGGGCTGCGGGACCTCGTCCTCCTCTTCCCGCAAGACCTTCGCCATCTCCCGGGCCACCCCCACCGGGAGGAGGACCCGAAGGGGGGTTTCGAGCACCCCGTCCACCTTGATCGTGCCCACCCCCAGGAAGGCCTGACCCCAGGGAAGCACCTCGGTCAGGGTTTTCGCCTCCACGGCCTCGATCGTCGGCGGGGCAAACCCCACGTCGCGGCCCAGGGTGGCCGACAGGGTCGGGGCGCCGCTCCCGGCGATCTGGGTGAGGGCTTCCTTGAGGGCGTCGAGGTCGGCCTCCTCGAGGGCCTCCTTCTCCTTCCCCTCGCCCCCGAGAATGAGGTCCGCGAGCATCGAGGCCTCCCGGTGCCGCAGGAGGAACGCGAGCTCCCCGTCGAACCCCGACCGGAACGGGAACCGGGCGAGGAGCCCTTTGTCGCCCGCCAGATCCTCCAGGTTCACCACCTGGCCGATGCCCTCGGTCACGGTGGCGGGCCGGGCCAGGAGGGAGGCCAGGGCCGAGTTGGCCGAGGCGAAGAACACCCGGATGGCCCGCTCCACCTCCTCGACCTCGGAGGGGCTCAGGTCGGAGGCGGGCGCCTCCCCCAGGTCGTCGGCCGCGGCGCTCAGCAGGCGGTCGATCTCGTCTTGGCTCAGGATGTCGGACATCGTTCCTCCCGCTACCCGGTGCCGGCCCCGAGGGCCTGGAATTCGTCCCCGGCGTCCGGGGTCGGCTCGGGTTCCTCGTCGCGGATGACGCTTTCGATGCGCACGGCCTTGCGGCCCTTGCGGGCCCCGTAGAGGCCCCGGAATTTGGGGAGTTGCGCTACCGAAACCGTGACCTGCTGGTGGAGGTCGGCGCCCAGGGGCAAGAGGTCGCCCTCCTTGAGCCCCAGGATCTGCCGGATCGTGAGCCGCTTTCGGCAAAGGTCGGCCTGGAGCCGCACCACGGCCCGGGCGATCACCTCGTCGAGCCGCCGGTAGTCGGCCTCGGTCATCCGGGTGGTGATGTCGGTCTGGTGCTCCTGGCGGAGCTCCACCGCGAAGGGCTCCAGGTAGATCGCCGGGATGCACAGGTTCATCATGCCCGAGGTCTGGCCCACCTTCACCTCGAACACGATCACCACCACGATCTCGTTGGGGGCTACGATCTGCACGAGCTGGGGGCTCGTTTCCCGCCGGTCGAGGACGAACCGGGTCTCTCCGATGGTGCGCCAGGCGTCCTGGAGGTCCCGGAGGGCCATGTCGATGAACCCCTCGATCAGGGCCTGCTCGATGGGGGTGATCTCCCGGTTCATCGTGGGGGTTTCCGACGATCCCCCCATGAGCTTCTCGATCACGGCGAACACCAGCGTGGGGTTCACCTCGAAGGCCAGGGTGCCGCCCTGGGGGGCGATCTTGACCACGTTGATGCAGGTGGTCTCCGGGAGGCTCATCAGGAACTCGGCGTACGAGAGCTGATCCACGCTCAGGAGCACGATGTCCGAGATGGTCCGCAGGTACGCCGAGAGATCCAGGGCGAGGTTCCGGGCGTAGCGCTCGTGCAGGAAGTGGAGGCTCTGGAGGACGTTCTTGGAGATGCGGTTCGGCCGCTTGAAATCATACCGGCTCGCCCGCTTGCGGTACCGGGTGGGGGCCGGCTTGGCCGCCGGTTCCGCCGGCGCCGCTTCCTGCTGGAGCGGGATGCTCTGGAGGAGGGCGTTCACCTCTTCCTGACTCAGAAGCTCCGACACGATCGTCCTCGCGGGTACGGTGCGAAACCGGAACGAAACGAACCCGTTCCCCTCTCCATCGGCAGGTTCGGTGGAAAACGTGAGGGGCGCGGACCCCGGCTACTCCAGGAGGCCTTCCAGGAGTCCCCGGAGCCGCAGGATCGCGGCCGAATGGAGCTGGCTCACCCGGGACTCCGTCACCCCCAGGATCTTCCCCACCTCCTTCATCGTGAGCTCGTTGAAGTAGTAGAGCTTGAGGACCATCCCCTCCTTTTCCGGGAGTTCGTCGATCTTCCGGGCCAGGATGTCCCGGACCTCCTGCTTGCGCAGGAGTTCGAAGGGGCTCTTCTCGGGCTCGTCGGGGATGTACTCCCCGAGCTCCCGGGCCTCCTCGTCGTCCTCCACGTCGCCCCCGGGGCGGTTCAGCGACAGGAGCGAAAGCCCCCGGGCCTTGTAGAGGAGGTCGTTGAACTCGTCCATGGAGATGCCCATGGCCGCCGCGGCCTCCTCGTGGGTGGCGGGCCGCTGGAGCTGCTGCTCCAGTTCATGGAACACCCGGGCGAGCTCCCGCTCCTTGCGGCGCATGGACCGGGGCGCCCAGTCCTGCTGCCGCAGATAGTCCAGCATGGCCCCGCGGATCCGGAACTCCGCGTAGGTCTTGAACTTGACCCCCCGGTCGGGCACGAACTTGTCGATGGCGTCGATGAGGCCGATGACCCCGGTGTTGATGAGGTCGTCGAGTTCGATGGATGAGGGGAGCCGCGCCGCCATGCGCTCGGCGATGTATTTGACGAGGGGCGCGTACTCCTCGATGAGCTCGTCTCTGGTGGGTTGGGGTTCGGCGGCAGAAATGGCCGACACTCCTTCGGGTTCGAGACGGCTGGGGAAGCGCGGACGGGCAGGAAAAACCGGCGCGTATCCTAACACCCCGTTTTTCGGGGTGTCAACGCGCGCGAGGGCCCGGCCCCCCGGACGCAGGGCGCACGAATCCCCTTCGTCCCCGCAACGGGGAGCGAAGAGGCGGTTAGTCCAGGTAGAGGGCCCGGAGGCGGGCCTCGAGATCCTGGACCGTCACCCGGTCGTCGGCGATCTCGTCCTGGTGCCGGGACACGAGGCGGTCCCGCGTGTCGCGCACCTTGGCCTGGCGGGCGTCCGGATCGAGGTCGGGGTGGTCCCGCTCGACCATCTGCGACGCCAGGGTGCCCACCCACTGGACCTTCTGGGCCGTGGGGCTCAGGTTGACGCGGTCCCCGGACGGGGCGGCGCTCGGCGCCGGCCCTGCCTTGGGCCGCTGAACCTTGCCCAGCCGGTCCTGGCGGGCGTAGGTGCGCAGCACGTTGTGCACCGTGAATTGGGAAATGCCCATGATCCCGTCCCTGGGAAGAGGGTCTGCTCCTTCGTGTTGACGGATCGGCAGGGGGGCGAGAAGTCTTTAGGGGAAACCGGGGATGGGGATCATTTTTTTTGGTAGGCGGATACGGCGCGCCGGGCCGGGGCCCGGGGCGCGGCCCCCGCGGCGGGAAGGAGCTCGTGGCAGCGGCGTTCGGCCTCCACGAGCTCTGCAACCAACGTCTGGACCTCGCGGACGGCCCCGGCGAACGCCGGACGGGCGCGCTCCTCGGCCGATGCCGCCTGGGCCTCCGCCCAGAGCCGGGCGGCCTCCCCGACGAGGTGGTCCTTGCGGGTCAGGAGCTCCACGAGGGGGCCGTAGTCCCCGCGCCGCAGGAGAGCCTCCTGCTCGGCCGTGAGCCGGAGGAGGTCCCGGTAGGCGGCGAGGCAACGCTTCAGGGCGTCCGTGGGGGACAACGTGGGCGGCTCCATGGGGATCGCTTCGCATCGGGAGACGAGGGGGCAAAAAGTCCCTGCGCGCGGGTCGTCATCGGAAATCCGAGTCCTTCGGCGGCGGAGACCGGCGACCGATCCGCCCCCACGAGCTATCGGCTCGAGACTGCGGTAACATTAGCCCCCGCCACTGACACGAGCCGGGAGGTGACCATGGGAATCGACCGATACGACGAGGAACTCCACCCCCGCTGCCCCCCGCTCGGGGGGGAGGTGCCGTTTCGCCACTGCCGACGGGTGAACCGGGGGCTGCCGTGCCACCGCATCGTGGTGTGCTGGGCGGACCGGATCGACATCGGCGCGTTCCTGCGGGAACACTACACCCCCGAGGAGCTCGAGGCCATGAGCCGGCCCCCCGCGTCGCGGCTGGGCGTGATGCTGGAAACCCTCGATCGGGTGCGGAAGGCGAAGGAGAAGGAATGAGCGACCAGGGCGAAACCCCCGTGGTGTATGTGGACGCCGACGGCTGCCCGGTGAAGGACGAGGTGGCCCGGGTGGCCGCCCGGTTCGGCTGGCCGGCCTACTTCGTGAGCGGCCGGCCCACCCGGCTCCCGAGCGACCCCGTGGTGCGTGCGGTGGTGGTGGGGGGCGCGTTCGATGCGGCCGACGACTGGATCGCCGAGCGGGCCGGGCCGGGCACCGTGGTGGTCACGGCCGACATCGCCCTGGCCGCCCGATGCGTGGAGAAGGGCGCCTGGGTCCTGGGGCCCAAGGGGAACCTGTACACGCCCCTGAACATCGGCGAGGCCCTGGCCCGCCGGGAGCTCAACGACCAGCTCCGCCAGATGGGCCTCCAGGGAGGCGGCCCGGCCCCGTTCGAGAAGGCCGACCGCTCCCGGTTCCTCCAGAA
This sequence comes from Deferrisoma sp., assembly GCF_054681715.1. Lineage (NCBI taxonomy): Bacteria > Pseudomonadati > Thermodesulfobacteriota > Deferrisomatia > Deferrisomatales > Deferrisomataceae > Deferrisoma > Deferrisoma sp. The sequence continues at coordinate 1,373 of NZ_BAAHFQ010000160.1, read as the reverse complement.
GCTCGACGAGGTGCTCCACGCCGTTCGCCGGGGGCTCGCCTCGCCGCCGGCCCGGTAGACGTCCGTTCCTCGCCCGTGGTATTTTGCCTGCCGAAATCAGCTTTCGCTATCCTCCTCAAGAGAGTAGGGGCCGCCTCTCGTCGGTGCCCTTTCCCGAATTCCGTCCTCTGACCTCTGGTCCCTGACACGGAGCGCCCATGCCCAAGCGGTCCCACGAACGCGGGAAGGCCGCGGCCGACGGCCGGTACAATGTGCGGGCCGTGGAGCGGGCCATCGCGATCCTGGACGCCTTTTCCCAAACGCGACCCCGGCTGAGCCTCGACGAGGTGTCCCGGGAGACCGGGCTTTCCAAGCCCACGGCGTTTCGGATCCTGGCCACGCTCCAGTACCACGGGTACGTGGCCCAGGACCCGGCGGACGGGCGCTACCGCCTCGGCGCCCGGGTCTTGGGGCTCGCCCACGCGGCCATCGACTCCCTGAACCTGCGGGACGTGGCCCGGCCCCATCTGGATGCGCTCCGCGACGAGCTGGGGGTCACCGTGCTCCTGGGTGCCCTCATGGACGGCGACCTCGTGTACGTGGACAAGCGGGAGGCCCCCGGGCCCGTGCGGATCGCCTCCGACGTGGGGTGGCGCCGCGACCCTCCTTACTTCGGCATGCTCGGCATGACGCTGCTGGCCTTCCGGCCGGAGGACGAACTGGAACGCCTGCTGGGCACGAAACCGCTGCGGGCCTATACCGACCGCACCATCACCGACCCCGCGGCCTTCCGCGAACGGCTCCGGCAGATCCGGGCCGAGGGCGTGTTGGCCGAGTTCGGCGAGGCCGTGGAAGGGGTGTGGGGGGTGGCCGCCCCGGTGCGGGACGGCTCGGGGGACGTGGTGGCGGCCGTGGGGGTGGCCTTGCCCATGACCGCGGCCGGGCCCGAGCGGGTGGCCGCCGTGAAGGAGCGGGTGCGGGCCTGCGGGGAGGCGATCTCGGCCGACCTGGGCGCGGGGACGCCGGGCTGAGGGTCCCGTGTCGCCGCGAGGCGACGTTTTGGCCGCGGCGGGGAGGGTGGATCGCGGAACGTTTCGCCCTTTGTACTGTAAAATCCAATAGGTACGACTTTGGCACGTCAACTGCAGGACCTCCCGGACCGTTGGGGCGCGTTGCGCCCGTCGGATCGGTTCCCGTTTCCAGGAGGCCTGCAATGAAGCCCTGTTCCTGCCGTTCCCACCGCCTCGTGTTCCTCACCGACCGGTTCGTGTGCCGCTACTGCGGCTGGGTCTGGAGGCTCTCTGGTCCCAGGGGGTGACGCCGAGAGGCGACACTCGGTCGCCGCGGGGCGGCGTCGGCCCGTGCGGACGTGCGAACGCGCGGACGGGGCGTCC
>NZ_BAAHFQ010000159.1:0-6206 GCF_054681715.1 Deferrisoma sp. | reverse complement strand
CGGTGAGCCCGTGCTCGGCCATCTGACGGGGGATCAGGTGCCGGCGGGCGATCTCGAGCTTCTCCTCCCGGGTGTAGCCCGACAGCCGGATCACCTCCATCCGGTCCAGGAGCGCCGGCGGGATCGGGTCGATCAGGTTCGCGGTGCAGATGAACATGACCTCCGAGAGGTCGAACGGCACGTTCAGGTAGTGATCCTCGAAACTGGAGTTCTGGGCCGGGTCGAGCACCTCCAGGAGCGCCGAGGCCGGGTCGCCCCGGAAGTCCTGGCCGATCTTGTCCACCTCGTCCAGCATGAACACGGGGTTGCGGGAGCCCGCCTTGCGGATCCCCTGCACGATCCGGCCGGGCATGGCGCCCACATAGGTGCGGCGGTGACCGCGGATCTCGGCCTCGTCCTTGACGCCCCCGAGGCTCATCCGCACGAACTTGCGGCCCATGGCCCGGGCGATGGACTGGCCCAGGCTCGTCTTCCCCACCCCCGGCGGCCCCACGAAGCACAGGATCGGACCCTTGGTGTCGGGCTTGAGCTTCTTGACCGCAAGGTGCTCCAGGATCCGGTCCTTGACCTTCTCCAGGTCGTAGTGGTCCTCGTCCAGGATTTTCTTGGCCCGCGGGATGTCGATGTTGTCCTTGGTGCGTTTTTTCCAAGGCATCTCGGTGAGCCACTCGATGTAGGTGCGGATCACCGCCGCCTCGGCCGAGGACGGGGGCATGCCCTGGAGCCGCTTGAGCTCCCGCTCGGCCTCGGCCCGGGCCTCCTTGGGCATCTTGGCCTTCTCGATCTTCTCCCGGAGGTTCTCGATCTCCTCCCCCCGGTCGTCGGTGATCCCGAGCTCGTCCTGGATCGCCTTGAGCTGCTGGCGCAGGAAGTACTCCCGCTGGCTCTTGTTCATCTCCTCCTTGGCGGCCGATTTGATCTTGGCCTGGACCATGAGCACCTGGAGTTCCCGCTCCAGCAGGCTGTGGACCCGGTTGATCCGGTCCTTGGGGTCCACGGCCTCGAGCACCTGCATGGCGTCCGCCACCTTCAGGTTCACGTTGGCCGCCACGATGTCGGCGAGCCGGCCCGGGTCCTCCACGTTCTCCAGGATCATCATGATCTCGGTGGAGATGCCCTTGCCCATGTTCACGATCTCTTCGAGCTTTTCGCGCACCGAGCGCATCAGCGCCTCGGACTCGTAGTCGGGTTCGCTCAGCACGGTCTCGGGCACGGGCTCCACCCGGACCCGGTAGCAGGGGTCGGTGGTCAGGATCTCCTTTCGCCGGGCGCGGCTCAGTCCCTGCACCAGGATCTTGATGCGGCCGTCGGGGAGCTTGAGCATCCGCATGATCATGCCCACGGTGCCCATCTCGTAGATGTCGTCGGGCCCGGGTTCCTCGGTGGCCACCTCTTTCTGGGTGGCCAGGTACAGCATGCGGTTGCCCTGGAGGGCCTCCTCCACCGCGGCCACGGATTTTTCCCGCCCCACGAAAAGCGGGAGGATCATGAACGGAAACACCACCACGTCCCGCACCGGGAGCATGGGTAGGACCTCGGGGATCTCCACCCCCTGGATCTCGGCATTTTCCGCAACGGTCGGCGTGTTCTCGCTCTGCGACATGGATCGCCTCGTCACTCGATGGGAATCCGGCGATATCCCCTCCGCCGGTCGGTCATTTTGGGAATCTCCACCTCCAGCACCCCCCGGTCGAGGGCCGCCTTCGTGCCCGAGGGGTCCCCGGCGGCCGGGAGGATCACCATCCGCTGGAACGGCCCGAAGGTGCGCTCGACCCGCAGGTAACTCCACCCGGTTTCGGGGGCGGGCTTCACCCCCCGCAGAATAAGGAACTGGGGGCCGGCGTAGAGTTCGAGGGTCGAGCGGTCGACGCCCGGCAGGTCCGCCCGCACCCGGATCGCGCCCTCCTCTTCCACCACGTCCACGGCGGGGAACGCCCCGGGGTTCGCCAGGCTCGCCGGCGCCAGTTGGTCCTCGAACAGTCGGCGGAAGAGGGCCTCCACCTGCTGCTCGAAGTAGCGAAGACGTTCCAGCAAGTCACGGGGCGGATGGCGCATGGCTGCCTCGGCGATGGGCGGTCCCGAAGGTGCCGCGGGATCATAGCCACGGCCCGGGGGGTCGTCAAGAAAGCCCGTTTTTCTCGAAGAATTGCGAGACGATGGCGCGGTCCCGGGTCAGGGGGAAGGGGGGAAGGCTCTCCCGCAGCACCCGGCCGTACCCCCTCTGGACGATCCGCAGGTCGAGGATCGCAACCAGGCCCCGGTCGTCGGACCGGCGAAGGAGCCGTCCCACCCCCTGGACCAGGGTCATGGCCGCGGCGGGGAGCTGGTAGGCCGTGAACGGCGACCGGCCCGTCGCCCGTACCCGCTCGATCCGCGCCTGGACCAGGGGCTCGTCGGGGCTCGCGAAGGGGATGCGGTCGATGATGACGGCGCTCAGGGCGTCGCCCGGCACATCGACGCCCTCCCAGAACGACAGCGCCCCCAGGAGCACCGAGTGGCGGTCCTCCTGGAACCGCCGCAGGAGCACCTCCCGGGGCCCCTCGCCCTGGACAAGGAGGGGATAGGGTACCCGGCCCCGGAGCCGGTCGGCCACGGCCCGGAGGTTCCGGTGGGAGGTGAACAGGCAGAAGGCCCGGCCGCGGGTGATCCCGAGGAGGGCCTCGATCTCCGCGGCCACCGCTTCCGGGAACTCGGGGGCGTTGGGGTCGGGGAAGGCGCGGGGAATGTAGAGGATCCCCTGCTCCCGGTGGTCGAAGGGGCTCTCCGCCACGAACTCCCGGGCCGCCTCCGGCACCCCGAGGCGCTCGCGCAGGTACCCGAAGGTGCCCCCGACCCGCAGGGTGGCCGAGGTGAGAACGGCCGGGGTGTCCCCCCCGAACAGGTTCGCGGCGAGCACCTCCCCCACCTCCACCGGGGCGGCCCGGAGGAAGGCCCCGCGGCCCCGGGTCTCGAGCCAACGCACCTCCCCGGGTTCGGGCTCGTTCAGGAACCGGACGAGGTCCTCCTGGAGTTCCCGGGTGCGGCGGGCCACGGCCTCGGCGTCCGGCGAGCGCGCCTCCCGGGGCCGGAGCCGGTCCTCCCAGGCGGCCAGCGCCCCGAGGAGTTCCTCGAGCCGGCGTCCCGGCTTTCCGGCCAGGGGGCCCCGGAGCCGGCGGGGCGCCTCGGCCCGGGGCAGGGCCGGCCAGAAGGCCTCGGACGTCTCGGCCACCCGGTCCAAGGCCTTCCCGAGGCCCGGGGGCGCTTCGGCGTCCCCGGCCAAGGCCCGGCGGGCGTCCCGGACGAGCTCGGCCACCCGGTAGGAGCTCACCTGGGTGCCGAAATGGTCCGTGGCCACCGCCTCCAGGTGGTGGGCCTCGTCCACCACGAGGGCCTCGTACCGGGGCAGCACCTCGGACGAGGAGGCGGACCGCACGGCCAGGTCGGCGCATAGGAGGTGGTGGTTCACCACCACCACCTGGGCCCTCTGGGCCTCCCGCCGGCGGCGCAGGAAGAAGCAGGCGTCCTCCCGGGGGCATCGGGAGCCCCAGCAGGCCTCCCGGGTCGAGCACACGTCTTTCCAGGGGCCGAAGTCGTCTGGGAGGTCGGACCACTCGGCCCGGTCGCCCGTGGCGGTCGAGCCGGCCCACCGCTCGAACCGGTCGTAGAGTCGGGCCTCCTCGGGGAACCGAAAGAGGGGCTGGGCCCGAAACGCCTCGAACCTCCGGAGGCACAGGTAGTTCTGGCGGCCCTTGAGGAGCACCACCGACACGGGCCGCCCCAGGGCCCGGGCCAGCACCGGCACGTCCCGCTCCACGATCTGGGCCTGGAGGGTCTTGGTGGCCGTGCTCACCACCACCCGCTTGCCCGAGGCCACCGCCGGTGCGAGATAGGCCAGGGTCTTGCCGGTGCCCGTGCCGGCCTCGGCCAGGAGCACCCCGCCTCGCCGGAACACCTCGGCCACGGCACGGGCCATGCGCACCTGGGCCTCCCGGGGCGTATACCCCGGCACCGCGCGGGCCAAGGGGCCATCGGCCGAAAAAAAGGCTTCGATGTCCATGGGGGTGCGATGGTCAGAAGGGAGAACGCCTCGTCGGAACTACGATTACTGACACCAACGGAAGTATCGTCAGGTCCCCGTCAGCGCTACGGAAACCCGCGGGTGGGGGGCTGGTGGAGAGCCGGGTGCGGCCCCTTACCTCGCCGCGCCCTCACCACGCCGGGATCGCTTTGGAAGATCCGGAACGTCCGCCACCGTCGCCTCGCCCCGCCGCGCGGACAACGGCATGGAAAGGCGCGGCGATCGGGTGCCGCACTCGCGCCCGGCCGGAACCAGTCCCCCACCCGCCTCCGGGAACCCTTTTGCAGCTATTCGCGCAGGTCCGTCCGGCCTTCCGCCGCCGAGCGTTGACCGAAGACCGGCGGCCGTGGACCGCGGGCGGGGAACTCTACTACAATCCCGTGCCCATGCGAATCCAAGCCGACCTTCACGTCCACACGATCGCCAGCGGCCACGCCTTCTCCACGGTGGCGGAGATCGCCCGGGAGGCCCGGGCCCGGGGACTCCGGGCGGTCGGGGTGGCCGACCACGGCCCGGCCCTGCCCGGGGGGCCCCACGTGTACCACTTCTCGGCCCTGCGGTTTCTCCCCCGGGTCCTGGACGGGGTCAGGATCCTCCGGGGGGTCGAGGCCAACCCCGTGAACGCCCGGGGGGACCTGGACCTGCCCGATGGGCTCTTGGCCCGGCTCGACTACGCCATCGTGGGGTTTCACGAGGGGTGCGGGCTCAAGGCCTCGAACCCCCGCAAGAACACGAAGGTGCTCGTCGCGGCCATGTCCCGGCCCAAGGTCCGGATCCTGGGGCACCCCGGGAACCCCGCGTTCCCGGTGGACGTGCCGGCGCTCGTGGCCGCGGCCCGGGCCCACGGGGTGGCCCTCGAGATCAACAACGCCTCGTTCGTGAACGCCCGGCGGGGAAGCCTGGAAACCTGCCACGCTATCGCGGCCGAGGCGGCGCGGGTGGGGGCGTGGATCTGCCTTTCCTCCGACGCCCACGTGGCCCAGCAGGTGGGGGTGGTGGACGACGCCTGGGAGGTGGCCTCGTCGGCCGGCGTCCGGCCCGAGCAGGTCATCAACCGCTCCTGGGACACCGTGTGCCGGTTCCTGGAGCTCGACCCGGCCGAGTTCGAGGGGGGATGAGCCCCCGGCAGCGTATTGCAACCAGGCTTCCACGGGCCCGGGGGAGTTGCCCTCTAGCTTCCCCGCCCCCCCGGGCGACCGGCCGCGGGGTCGGGCCGGAGGGCCGTGATCCGGTCCCAGGGGATCTCCCGGAAGCCGCTCGGCGTGCGAAGCAGGATCCCCCGTTCCCCCATCTCCACGGCCACACCCCGGTGCTCCACCCCGGCCGCCACCACCACCACAGGTTTCCCGGTCAGATGGCGCCAGTCCCGCATCTTCACTCCTCCCGCCAGGACACGACCCGAACCCGGTCCTCGTCCCGGTTGCGCTCCAGCACGGCCTGGGCCGTGCGGTTCACCCCCCGCACGTCGGCCGCCAGGTCCACCAGGAACCGGGGGCTCTCCACCACCACCTCGAACACGAGCCGGGTGATCGCCAGGCCCGCCATGGCGGACCGGTTCTTGAGGTCCGTGGCCCGCTCCAGCGGGGTCTCGGTGAGGTCGTCGTAGAGTTCCTGGGCCCGGTCGGGCCCGAGGTCGGGGTGGAGGGCCTGGAGCACCGGCACCGAGGCGGTGTTCACGTTGACCTTGGGGTCGGCCCGCACGTCCAGGTGGGGAGCCACCGCGGCCACCACCTCGGGGGTGAACCCCTCGATCCGCCGGAGTTCGTCAAGATCCAGGAGCGGTCGGTTCGGCACCGTGTAGTCCGGGTTCTCCTCGTACATCCCGTCGGTGTTGGCGTCGATCCAGTCGAGCAGCGCCTCCGCCAGCGCCCCCGGGTCGGCGTCGGAGGGGGCGGCCGCCTCGATAAGGCGCCGGAGCGCCTCGGCCCGGGAGGCCAGGGGTTCGCCCCGGTCGTTCAGCACGGCGGCCAGGGGAAACCGGCCGTAAAGGTCGTGGACCGCCACCGCCAGCACCCCGTCGCCCAGGGGCACGGGGGGGATCACGTCGGCCCAGGGCTCGCCCCGGTGGTCCACCTGGTTGTCCCGGGCGTCCTCCCGGAGCAGGGCCGAGCCCACCGCGATGCCCGAGCGCAGGAGGGCGTGGGCCTGG
>NZ_BAAHFQ010000158.1:0-6232 GCF_054681715.1 Deferrisoma sp. | reverse complement strand
TCGGAACGCCGGGGCTTCACCAGGGGCTCGTAGTGCACCCCGTCGTCGTGGACCTCGATGCCCACCCGCCGGTACCGCGGCGTTCCGGTGCCGGCCGGGATGAGCCGGCCCATGATCACGTTCTCCTTGAGGCCCCGCAGGTAGTCCACCCGGCCCTCGATGGCGGCCTGGGTGAGCACCTTGGTCGTCTCCTGGAAGCTCGCGGCCGAGATGAAGCTCTCGGTCGAAAGGCTCGCCTTCGTGATCCCCAGGAGCACCGGCACGCCGATCGCGGGCCGACCGCCCTTCTCCAGGACCTTCCGGTTCTCCTCCTCGAACACCTGCCGCTCCACCTGCTCCTTGAGGAGAAAATCGGTGTCGCCCACGTCGGTGATCTCCACGCGTTTGAGCATCTGCCGGACGATCACCTCGATGTGCTTGTCGTTGATGTCCACGCCCTGGAGCCGGTAGACCTCCTGGATCTCGTCCACCAGGTACTTCATGAGGTTCTTCTCGCCCAGGACCTTGAGCACCTCGTGGGGGTTCGTGGCCCCCTCCATGAGCGGCTCGCCGGCCCGTACGAAGTCGCCTTCCCGTACCGACACGTGCCGGCCCTTCGGGATCAGGTACTCCTTGGGCTCCCCCACCTCGGGGGTCACGATGAGCCGGCGCTTTCCGCGGACGTCCTTGCCGAAGCTCACAACCCCGTCGATCTCCGAGATGACCGCCGCATCCTTGGGCTTGCGCGCCTCGAAGAGTTCGTCGACCCGGGGCAGACCGCCTGTGATGTCCTTCGTTTTCGTGGTCTCCCGCGGGATCTTGGCCACCACGTCGCCGGCCTGGACCTCGTCGCCCTCCTGCACCAGGATGTTGGCCCCCACGGGCAGGATGTACCGGGCCACCGTCTCGCCGGTTTCCAGGCTCTTGATGGAGACGCGGGGCTGGTAGTCGCCGCCCCGGGCCTCGGTGATCACCTTTCGCGACAGGCCGGTCACCTCGTCCACCTGCTCGCGCATGGTGACGCCGTCGAGGATATCGCCGAACTTCACCCGGCCCGAGGCCTCGGTCAGGATCGGGTTCGTGTAGGGATCCCACTCGGCCACCCGCTGGCCGGGGCTGACCGGGTCCCCGTCCTTCACCAGGAGGTGGGCGCCGTACACCACCTGGTAGCGTTCCCGTTCCCGGCCCTGGTCGTCCACCACCACGATCTCGCCGTTTCGGCTCATGGCCACGATGGTGCCGTCCGCCTTGGTCACGGTCTTGAGGTTCCGGTACCGCGCCGTGCCGGCGTGCCGGACCTCGAGGGTCGACTGCTCCACCCGTTTCGAGGCCGTGCCGCCGATGTGGAACGTGCGCATGGTGAGCTGGGTGCCGGGCTCCCCGATGGACTGGGCCGCGATGATCCCCACGGCCTCCCCGATGTTGACCTTGCGGCCCCGGGCCAGATCCCGGCCGTAGCACTCGACGCACAGCCCGTTTCGGGTCTGGCAGGTCAGAACGCTGCGGATCGTCACCTTCTCGATGCCGGCGTCCTCCACCTTGGCCGCGAGCTCCTCGGTGATCTCGGCGTTGGCCGGCACGATTACCTCGCCGGTGTACGGGTCGCGGATGTCCATGAGCGCGGTGCGCCCCAGGATCCGGTCCCGGAGCCGTTCCACCACCTCGCCGCCCTCCACAAGGGCGGTGACCTCGATCCCATCGAGGGTGCCGCAGTCCTGCTCCGTGATCACCACGTCCTGGGCCACGTCCACGAGCCGCCGGGTCAGGTACCCCGAGTTGGCGGTCTTCAGGGCCGTGTCGGCCAGCCCCTTGCGGGCCCCGTGGGTCGAGATGAAGTACTGGAGCACCGTGAGCCCCTCGCGGAAGTTCGCGGTGATCGGGGTCTCGATGATCTCGCCCGAGGGTTTGGCCATGAGACCCCGCATCCCGGCGAGCTGGCGCATCTGGCTCATGGAACCCCGGGCGCCCGAGTCGGCCATGATGTAAATCGAGTTGAGCTCGGCGCCGTTTCCGGAGGCCTCGAGGTCCTTCATCATCTCCTGGGCCACGGCATCGGCCGCGTTGGACCAGATGTCCACCACTTTGTTGTAGCGCTCGCCGTCGGTGATGACCCCGTCCTCGAACTGCCTCTGGATTTCGGCCACCTCGCCGAAGGCCCTGTCCAAAATCTCCTTCTTGGCCGCCGGGATCTTCATGTCGTGGATCCCGATGGAGAGCCCCGACTGGGTCGCCATCCGGTAGCCCAGGTTCTTGAGCTGGTCGGCGAAGATCACGGTGGCCTTCCCCCCGGCCCGCCGGAACGCCAGGTCGATCAACTCCGCGAGGCTCCCCTTCTTCATGGTCCGGTTCACCTCGGAGAAGGGGATGCCCTCGGGCACGATCTCGTAGAGGATGATCCGGCCCGGGGTCGTCTGGACCCGCTCGCCGTCGATCCGGACCTGGATCTTGGCGTGGAGTCCCACGGCCCCCTGGTCGAAGGCCCGGCGCACCTCGGCGGGGCTCGCGAAGATCAGTCCCTCGCCCTTCTGGCCGTCCCGGGCCAGCGTCAGGTAGTAGGCCCCCAGCACGATGTCCTGGCTCGGCACGATGATGGGCTTGCCGTGGGCCGGGCTCAAGATGTTGTTGGTGCTCATCATGAGCACGCGGGACTCGATCTGGGCCTCCACGGTGAGCGGCACGTGCACCGCCATCTGGTCGCCGTCGAAGTCGGCGTTGTAGGCCGTGCACACCAGGGGGTGGAGCTGGATCGCCTTCCCCTCGATCAGCTTGGGCTCGAAGGCCTGGATGCCCAGCCGGTGGAGCGTGGGCGCCCGGTTCAGGAGCACCGGGTGTTCCTTGGTGACCTCCTCCAGGATGTCCCAGACCACGTCCTCCTGCCGCTCCACCATCTTCTTGGCGCTCTTGATGGTGGTGGCGAGCCCCCGCTCCTCGAGTTTGTTGAAGATGAAGGGCTTAAAGAGCTCCAGGGCCATGATCTTCGGCAGGCCGCATTGGTGGAGCTTGAGCTCCGGGCCCACCACGATCACGCTCCGGCCCGAGTAGTCCACCCGTTTCCCGAGCAGGTTCTGCCGAAACCGCCCCTGCTTGCCCTTGAGCATGTCGGACAGGCTCTTGAGCGGCCGGCGGTTCGGCCCGGTGATGGTGCGACCGCGCCGCCCGTTGTCGAACAGGGCGTCCACGGCCTCCTGGAGCATCCGCTTCTCGTTCTTGACGATGATGTCCGGGGCCTTGAGCTCCAGAAGCCTCTTGAGCCGGTTGTTCCGGTTGATCACCCGGCGGTAGAGGTCGTTGAGATCGCTCGTGGCGAACCGCCCTCCCTCCAGGGGCACCAGGGGCCGCAGGTCGGGAGGCAGCACCGGGATCACCTCGAGGACCATGTCCTCGGGCCGGTTCCCCGAGTTCTTGAAGGCGTTCACCACCTTGAGCCGCTTGGCGTACTTCTTGCGCTTCGCCTTGCTCGTGGCCTCGAGCATCTCGGTGCGAAGCTCGTGGGCGAGCTGGTGCACGTCGATGGACTGGAGGAGCCTGCGGATCGCCTCGGCCCCCATGCCGGCCTCGAACTCGGCGCCGTAGTCCATCACGGCCTGCCGGTACTGCTCCTCGGTGAGAAGCTCCCCCTTCTGGAGGGGCGTCGTGCCCGGGTCGATCACGATATAGGCCTCGTAGTAGAGCACCCGCTCCACGTCCTTGAGCTTGAGGCCCAGAACCGCCCCGATCCGGGACGGCAGGCTCCGCAGGAACCACACGTGGGCCACCGGGGTGGCGAGCTCGATGTGGCCCATGCGCTCCCGGCGGACCGAGGAGCGGATCACCTCGACCCCGCACTTCTCGCACACCACGCCCCGGTGCTTCATGCGCTTGTACTTGCCGCAGTTGCACTCGTAGTCCTTCACGGGGCCGAAGATCTTGGCGCAAAACAGCCCGTCGGACTCCGGCTTGAAGGTCCGGTAGTTGATGGTCTCGGGCTTTTTCACCTCACCGTGGGACCACTCCCGGATCTGCTCGGGGCCCGCGATCGAAAGGCGCACCGCGTTAAAGCTCAACGGATCCTTGGGCTGGTCGAACAAGCTGTCTATCGTGCGCAAGGTTCACGACCTCCTTCGAGGGGTTCCCACCGGTCAGGCGAGCCTCAGGCGCCCTCTTCCTCTTCCAGGAGCTCCACGTTGAGCCCCAGGGCCTGCATCTCTTTGACGAGCACGTTGAACGACTCGGGCAGCCCCGGCTCCAGAATCGGCTTGCCCTTCACGATGGCCTCGTAGATCCGGGTCCGGCCGGCCACGTCGTCGGACTTGACCGTGAGCATCTCCTGGAGCGTGTGGGCCGCGCCGTAGGCCTCGAGCGCCCACACCTCCATCTCCCCGAGCCGCTGTCCCCCGAACTGGGCCTTGCCGCCCAGGGGCTGCTGGGTCACCAGGCTGTAGGGCCCGATCGAACGGGCGTGGATCTTGTCGTCCACGAGGTGGTGGAGCTTCAGCATGTACATCGTGCCCACGGTGGTGGGCTGATCGAACGGCTCGCCCGTTTTGCCGTCGTAGAGCACGGTCTGGCCGGTCCGCGGCAGGTCCGCCTGTTCCAGCAGGCTCCAGATCTCGTCCTCGGAGGCGCCGTCGAACACCGGGCTCTCCATGTACACCCCCTCCCGGGCCGCCTGGCGTGCCATGTCGAGGATCACCTCGTCGGAGGCCCGGTCGAGCAGTTCCTGGCTCTCGGGTTCGGGGTAGAGCTCTTTGAGGCGCTTGCGCAGGGCCTTGGGGGAGTACTTGGTCTCCAGGACCTTCTGGATCTGCTCCCCGAGCCCCCTGGCGGCCCAGCCCAGATGGGTCTCGAGCACCTGTCCCACGTTCATCCGGGAGGGGACGCCCAGCGGGTTCAGGATGATGTCCACCGGGGTGCCGTCCTCGAGGTACGGCATGTCCTCCACCGGCACGATCGTCGAGATGACGCCCTTGTTCCCGTGCCGGCCCGCCATCTTGTCGCCCACCGAAAGGCGCCGTTTGATCGCGACGTAGACCTTGACCATCTTGATGACGCCCGGCGGCAGGTCATCCCCCTCCTCCAGGCGCGACACCCGCTCCTCGAACCGCTTGCGGACCTCGGCCACCTGCTGGTCGAGCTTCTCCATCAGGTCGAAGATCCGCTCCTCCTTCTCGGGGGCGTCCACCAACGGCAGCTCGCCCCAGGCATCCCGGGGCACCCGGTCCAGAAGCTCGTTCGTGATCTCGGCCCCTTCGGGGATCACCACCTTCCCCTCCAGGTCCACGATGTCCATGGCGGCCCGCTCGCCCACAAGGAGCTCCCGGATCGCGGCGAAGGTGGCGCTCCGAAGGATCGCGATCTCGTCCTCCATGTCGCGGCGCAGCCGTTCGGCCTCCCGCTCTTCCACCGTCTGTTCGCCGTCCTCGCCCCCTTTGCGGCTGAACACCTTGGCGTCCACCACGATGCCCTCGACCCCGGGGGGCACCCGAAGGCTCGTGTCTTTTACGTCGCCGGCCTTCTCCCCGAAGATCGCCCGCAGGAGCTTCTCCTCGGGGGTGAGCTGGGTCTCGCCCTTGGGGGTCACCTTGCCCACCAGGATGTCGCCGGGCCGCACCTCGGCCCCGATCCGGACGATCCCCGATTCGTCCAGGTCCTTGAGCTTGCGGTCCCCCACGTTGGGGATGTCGGCGGTGATCTCCTCCTTGCCGAGCTTGGTGTCCCGCGCCACACACTCGAACTCCTCGATGTGGATCGAGGTGAACGCGTCCTTTTGGATGAGCCGCTCCGAGACGATGATCGAGTCCTCGAAGTTGTAGCCGCCCCAGCTCATGAAGGCCACGAGCACGTTCTGCCCCAGGGCCAACTCGCCCTGGGCCGTGGCCGGGCCGTCGGCCAGGATCTGGCCGGCCTTGACCCGGTCGCCGGCCCGCACGATGGGCCTCTGGTTGAGGCAGGTGTTCTGGTTGGAGCGCTGGAACTTCGTCAGGGTGTACACGTCCACCCCCGACTCCCCTCCGGGCTCCTCGTAGCGCACCACGATCCGGGCGGCGTCCACGCTCTGGACCACCCCGTCGCGCCGGCACACCACCGTGACCCCGGAGTCCCGGGCCACCACCCGCTCCATGCCGGTGCCCACCAGGGGCGCCTGGGTCCGCAGGAGCGGCACGGCCTGGCGCTGCATGTTGGAGCCCATGAGCGCCCGGTTCGCGTCGTCGTGCTCCAGGAACGGAATCAGCGACGCCGCCACGCTCACGAGCTGCTTGGGGGAGACGTCCAT
>NZ_BAAHFQ010000157.1:0-6309 GCF_054681715.1 Deferrisoma sp. | reverse complement strand
CGTGACCAGGTTGTACCCCACAACCGTGCTCCACACGTAGCGCACAAACCCGTCCCACCCCGACCACAGGCACCGACGCAGCGCGTAGGCCCGCTTCAGCACCGAAAGCAGCCCTTCGATCGCCGCCCGAAACCCCCGAAGCGCCGGCGACAGAGGGCGCCGGGATCGGGTTTTCGGTAACCCCCTGAAGCGGTGTTTCGAGGAGGTGGCACGTGGCCCCAGGCATGCTCCTGGGCGTGATCGAGGTGGTCATCCTGGCGCTCACGCTCCTGGTCAGCGTCGGGCTGTCGGTGTATGTCGTGCGCCAGACCCAAAAGCACTTCCAGTTGTCCCACGCCCAACAGTTCATCGCGCGGTTCAACGGCGACGAGATGGCCGCCCACCAGAGAAGGGTCGATGCCCTGATCGACTCCGGTGGCGACCCGGCCCTGCTGGCCGACAGCCGGGGGTTGACCGACGAGCAACTCGGCCTGCGCGACAGCGTGCTTGCCGTTTGCAACCTCCTGCAGGAGTTGGGCACCGCCTACCGGCGCCGGGTGGTGGACCGCCGCTACACCTGGGACGTTTTTGGCGCCATGATTGGGAAGTATTGGCGGAACCTCTCGCCCTTCGTGTCGGCCCTGCGCAAAGCGCGGGGCCGTGGCACCCTGTTTCAGGATTTCGAGTTCCTTGCCGGCCAAATGGCCGAGATGGACCGCGGCCGGGGGCTGCGCCCCGGTGGGCAGGGGGAAGGGCAGGGGGAAGAGGCGTACATCTATCTGTTCGGGTACGGTTCCCTGATCGACCTCGAGAGCCTGGCGCGCACCACCGGCCGGCATGTGGCCCCGGCCTCCGTGCGCGAAGCATGGCTCGACGGTTGGCGCAGGACCTGGAACGTCTACGATCTCGTGAGGGCTGAGGGCCACGGCATCCCGATGCCGATGGCTTTCTACAACATCGAGCCCGACCCCGGCGCGCGCTGCAACGGGGTGCTTATCCCGTTGCGGCGCGAGGATCTGGAAAAGCTCGACCTGCGTGAGCGCCAGTACGACCGAGTGGAGGTCACCGCCGCCGTGAACCCGCCTCCGCCGGGGCGTACCTACACCTATGTGGGAAAGCCCGCCGCCAGAAGGCTGCCGGAAGGCACCGTGGTGGCTGCAAGCTACGAGCAGCTTGTAGATGCTGCGGTGCGCCGTCGCGGCGAGCGGTTCGCCGAGGAGTTCCGGCGCTCCACGGCGCCCCACGACCTGCCACGCTTCAGCGGGGAGTACGAGTTCGCCGAGTCGGCCGAGTTGCGGGTTTCGCCGAGCGCGGCTGCGGTTCGGGCGCAACCGGTTGACTGACCCGCCGGCGGGCGACGGCTCCTGCGGACGGCTTTTGAGGTTCGTGCCAGGGAGGGGGCGCTGCAAAGTTACGGGAATCTTGCTCCCACCTTGGGGGCAGGCAACGGGGGGCGACTCGGCGAGGGGCTGGGTTTCATGTCCACGGCGCGATCAGGCGCAGGCGTGGGAAGTAGGTGCGGTAGCGGCGAGCATCCCGCGTGGGGAGCGCAAGACCCGCCGCGGCCGCGTGGGCCCCGATGTAGAAGTCGGGAAGAGGAGCGGTCCGGACACCGCCGCGCCGGCGGCACGAAAGAAACGCCTTCCCAGCCAGAAATGCCGCCGGCCAGGGGAGGGGATCCCTCCGGAACGCATCGCGCGGCAGGCAGGCATCGAGTTCCTCGATCCGTTCAACGCCTATGTTGACCTTCGCGCAGATGATGGGATTGAGAACGAGGACGCTCCGGTCGGCGCACTCCCTCAACCGGTCCGAGGACCATCCGAACCATTGGGAATCCTCCGTGAGGACGTCGAGCAGCACGTTGCTGTCCACCAGGTATGCGTTCACTCGTCGTCTCCCCGCGTGAGGGCGAGGATCTCGTCGGTGGTCATCCCACTGGTGGCCTTGCCCCGCAGGGTCTCCACGACGCGCCGCCCAAGGTTCGCCCCCTTCACGCTTTTGACCGCCCGCAGGGTGTTCCCCTCCACCACGAACTCGACCTCGGTGCCCGGCAAGAACCCCGGTTTTTCGCGAATCGGCTGGGGGATCGTCACCTGTCCCTTACTCGTGATCCTCATCGCAGCCCTCCAGTAAGATTCTTATTCTTACACCCCGATCTTTCCGGGGCCGCCTGACACGAGTCAAGGCGGATGTGGAACAGAGTGTTTCCTAGGTTTTGGATTTGCCGGGGTTTTGCGTCGGGGCGTCGTCAGCCGTTGACAAGTTCCACCACGGTGTTGCCGTCGGGGTAGAGGACGAGGCGGTTTAGACAGGCGGGGTCCTGGGCCAGGACGTGGTAGCGGGCGAGGGGGATCCCCAGGTATCGGAACAGGATCACCCGGTTCGTGCCGCCGTGGGCCACGACGGCCACGGTTTCGCCGGGGTGCTGGGTCACTATGCGCTCGAAGGCCGGAACGGCCCGTTCGGCGAGGTCCGCCAGGCTCTCGCCCCCGGGGGTGGCGAACCGCTCCAGGTCGGACCACCACTGCCGGACCAAGTCCTCCTCCGCCGCGAGCACCTCTTGGACGGGCTTGCCGTCCCACCGGCCCATGTGGAGCTCCCGCAGGGCCGGTTCCTCGACCACCCGCAGGCCCCACTGCTGCCCCAGGATCTCGGCGGTCTCCCGGGCCCTCCGGAGGTCCGAGGCGTACAGGGCCCCCACGGGTTCGCCGCGGAGCCTGAGGGCGAGGCGTTCGGCCTCGGCGCGGCCGTCGGGGGTGAGGGGCACGTCCACGTGGCCGTGGAGCACGCCGGGGTCGCCGGCGGTGGCGTGGCGGATCAGCAGGACGCGGGTGGTGAGCTCAGGTGAGGGCATGGAGAAACACCAGGAAGACGATTTCGGAGGTCACTTCACAAAACCCCAGCACGTCGCCCGTGACCCCGCCGAGGCGGCGCAGGAAGTAGTGCCGGAGTCCCTCGGCCCAGACCCAGGTGAACGCCAGGGCCAGGAGGCCCGGGACCCCAAGAAAAACGACCGCCGGCGCGCCGGCCCAGAGGGCGGCCTGCAGGACCTCGCCGTCCGTCAGGTGTTCGCTGTAGGGCCGGCCCAAGCCTCCCTCGGGCCGGGCGTAGGGGCTTCGGCGGGCGAGCCACACGGCGGCCGCCCGGCCGGCGGCGGGCGTCACCAGGAACCCGGCCCACCGGACCCCGGGCGGCAGCAGCCCGTATCCGGCCGCCAGGGCCACGACCGCGAGGCAAAGCGCCGCGGCGCCCACCGCGCCGGTGCGGCTGTCCTTCATGATCTCCAGGGCGCGCTCCCGGGTCCAGCCGCCCGAGAGCCCGTCGGCCGTGTCGGCGAGGCCGTCCAGGTGGAAGCACCCGGTGGCGGCCGCCAGGAGCGCCACGGCGATCGCCCCCTCCAGGAGCCCCGGCAGAGCCCGGCCCAGCACCAGGTGGAACGCCACGAGCCCTGCGCCCAGGGCGAGGCCCACGGCCGGGAAGGCCCCCATGGCCCGGGCCAGGTCCCGGTCGTCCAGTTTCCCGGCCGGAAAGAGCGGGATCACCGTGAGGAACTGCCAGGCCACGGCGAACCGGCCGGGCCGGGGCGCGGCTTCCTTCACGCCGTTCTCACTCCTCACGGTTCGAGACCCCGGCCTCGCTGAAGGTGGCCATCTCGGAGAGGATCTTGGCCGAGGCCTCGATCACCGACATGGCGAGCGCCGCCCCGGTTCCCTCACCGAGGCGCATCTCGAGGACGAGGAGCGGGTCCTGGCCCAGGTGCTCCACCATCCGGATGTGGGCCCGTTCCTGGCTCAGGTGGGAGAGGAACAGGTAGTCGGCCACCCGGGGCTCGAGCCGGGTGGCCACGAGCGCGGCGGCGGTGGAGATGAACCCGTCCACCACCACGGGGATCCCCCGGGCCGCCGCCCCCAGGCACACCCCGGCCATGCCGGCGATCTCGAACCCCCCGACCTTGTGGAGCACGTCCAGGGGGTCGCTCGGGTCGGGCCGGTTGACCTCGAGGCCCCGGGCCACGGCCCGGGCTTTCCGGCGAATGCCCTCGTCGTCCACCCCGGTGCCCCGGCCCACCACCTCCCGGGGCGGGAGCCCGGCAAACGCGGCGAGGATCGCCGCGGCCGGGGTGGTGTTGCCGATGCCCATCTCGCCGATGCCGACGAGATCCACGCCGTCCTCGGCGGCCCGCCGGGCGAGGTCCGCCCCGACGCCGAGGGCGCGGAGGGCCTCCTCGCGGGTCATGGCCGGACCCCGGGCCAGGTTCCGGGTGCCCCGGGCCACCTTGGCATGCTCGAGGCTCTCGATCCCCTCGAAGTCGTGGTCCACCCCGATGTCCACCACCACGATCTCGGCGCCCACGTGCCGTGCCAGCACGTTGATGGCGGCGCCGCCCCGCAGGAAGTTGAGCACCATCTGGGCCGTGACCTCCCGGGGGTAGGCGCTCACGCCCTCCTCGGTGACGCCGTGGTCGGCGGCCAGGGTGTAGATCCTCTTCTTTCCGATCCGCGGCCGGGTGGTGCGCTGGATCCCGGCCAGGCGCTTGGCCACCTCCTCGAGCCGGCCCAGGCTCCCGGGGGGCTTCGTGAGATCGTCGAGGCGCGCCTGGGCCGCCTCGAGGTCTGCTGGGTCGAGCGGCCGGACGGCCGCGGCGAGATCGCGAAGTTCCTGCTCGGTCATGGGTTCCTCCGGGGAATGTCGTTCGGACGCGGGGACGTTCGGACGTGCGTGCGCCCGTGGGTCTATTTCAGTCGGACCGGCAGGCCCGACACCACGAGGTAGGCCTCGTGGGCCCGGGCGGCGCACTCTTGGTTGACGCGGCCGGCCAGGTCCCGAAATCGCCGGGCCAGGGCGTTTTCCGGCACGATGCCCGAGCCCACTTCGTTCGTGACGAGGCAGATCCGGCCCCGGAACCCCTCGAAGGCCCGGTAGAACCGGTCCAGCGCCGCCGCGAGCCCGGTTTCGTCGCCGCCCCACCGGCCCAGGAGGTTCGAAACCCACAGGGTGAGGCAGTCCACGAGGGCGCCCCCGAACCCCTCCGCGGCCCGCAGGGCCGCGGGAAGGTCCAGGGGTTCCTCCAGGGTCTCCCAGCGCGGGCCCCGGTCGGCCCGGTGGCGCCGGACCCGGTCGGCCATCTCGTCGTCGAGCACCTCGGCCGTCGCCACGTAGAGGAGCGGCCCCTCCCACGCCTCGGCGATCCGTTGGGCGAACCGGCTCTTGCCGCTTCGGGCCCCGCCGGTCACGAACACGATCCGGGCCATTGGCAACTCCTTCCGGGTAGGTTCGGCTAGGCAGCTAGGCTGCTCGGCAGCTAGGCGGCTAAGAACCTTCGGGATTTCTGCGTTATCGCGGCGGCCAGCCCGTGGGAGCGGCTGCCGTAGCAGGGGCCAGAATTCAGAGGTCAGATGTCAGAGCACCCCTGTCCTCTGTCGTCTGTCTTCTGGCACCTGGCACGGTCGCCGGTCTCGCGGTCTTCGGTCCCATGGTCCAGACGGTCGCGGCGGTCCACCGCCTGGCCGGCCGCAGGCCGTTATCGTCCTTGCCAACGGGTCGGCCCTCGTCTACCGGAGATTCCTTGCGAGGCGGCTAGGACGTCAGCATGCGGGACAACCAACCCTCCAACGCGTTGCGTTTTCGTTTCTCCCCCGCCCCGTGGGGTGCGCGTTTCGATCAAGGGTTGGATCCGGGCGGCTAGAAGCTGTGGCAGCCTCCGCCGCGCCGGCATTCTCGGCGAACCCCCCGGCCGGGTCAACGCCCCGGGGTTCGCGCGTTGCCGGGAGAACGCCGGGTGCGGTAGGGTTTTGCGCCGGATGCGCCGT
Organism: Deferrisoma sp.; assembly: GCF_054681715.1. Classification (NCBI taxonomy): domain Bacteria; kingdom Pseudomonadati; phylum Thermodesulfobacteriota; class Deferrisomatia; order Deferrisomatales; family Deferrisomataceae; genus Deferrisoma; species Deferrisoma sp. The sequence goes on along the minus strand of NZ_BAAHFQ010000157.1, from coordinate 520 downwards.
CCGGCCGCGGAGATCGCGGGGCCCGGCGCCGGGCGCGTTCCTCCGGCCTTTTCTCGCCGTCCAAGGAACTTCGGCTAGGCGGCTGGGCTGCTCGGCGGCTAGGCGGCTAAGAACCTTCGGGATTCCGGCGTCATCGCGTCGGCCGACCCGTGGGAGCGGCTTCCGAGCCGCGACGCCCTTCCTTTCGGGCCCTCGGCCCGGGTCGCGCCTTGGAAGGCGCTCCCACACCGGGGCCCCGCCTCGCGCGTTACAGGCCTGCGCAGCGGGGCCCCGAAGGGGCGCTGGGGAGCTTCCAAGTAGCTTCGGTCATCGGTCGCCGGTCTCGCGGTCGTCGGTCCCGTGGTCCTGACCGCGGCGGTCCACCGTCTGACCGGGAGCGAAAAGTTATTGTTTTTGCGAACAGGCCGCGCTCCGCGGCCTACGGAGCTTCCAAGTAACTTCGGTCGTCGGTCTCGCGGTCTTCGGTTCCGTGGTCCAGCCGGCCCCGGCGGACCGTGTGGCCGAGGCGGAAGTTATTGTT
>NZ_BAAHFQ010000156.1:0-6342 GCF_054681715.1 Deferrisoma sp. | reverse complement strand
CCGCCGCGCTCGCCCCGAGCCGGCGGGCGCCTCTTGTTTGCCCCTCTCGCCTTTGGCGGCCCGGATTGTGCATGATGATCATGCTGGTAACGAGGGCGCGGGCGAGGAGGAAGGGCCCTGGGAAGCGACATCCACCGAACCTTGGCCGACCACGGGTTGAAGGCGCCGCGGTCCCTGATGCTAGCCGTCACCGGGCGGTGCAACCTCCGGTGCGCCCACTGCTGGGTGCGTGGAGGGCCGGCGGCCGAGGGGCCGGTTCCCACGAGGGCCGCCTTGCGACTTGTCGGTGAGTTCCTGGAGTTGGGAGGGCGGGAGGTTTGTCTCACCGGTGGGGAGTTGCTGACCCACCCCGAGTGGCGGGCCGTGGTGGCCGGGTGCGCCACGCTCGCGGGCGCGTCCCGGCTGAAACTGCAGACCAACGCGACATTGATAGGTCCGGAGGAGGCCCGGTTTCTTTCCTGCCTGGGGCCCGGCGGGCCCACGGTGCAGGTGAGCCTGGACGGCGCCCACGCGCATACCCACGACCGCATTCGGGGCGGCGGAACGTTCGCCCGGGCCATCCGGGGCCTCTCGCACCTGGCGGCGGCCGGGCTGGGGCCTTGTATTGAGCTTCTCTTCACCGAAACGCGACAGAACCTTGGCGAGTCGCCCGAGGTTTTCCGCCTGGCCGAGCGATTCGGGGTGGCTCGGATCCGGTGGGGCTCCCTCGTGCCGGCCGGGCGTGCGTCGGCATCCCGGGGGGCCGACGTCCCCACGGCCTCCCAGTACGAGGCGCTGTGTGAGCGGTTTCGGAGGGATGGGGTGTTCCGGCGCGGGTGCGCGCGTTACGGATCCCCCGTGGCGGTGGCGTGGTTGGGGGCCGGGCCGCGGCCGCCCCATGCGTGCAGCTTCGTGGAGAATCCCTACGTCACGGCCCGAGGCCTGGTGTTCCCGTGCCCGCTGTTCCGATCCCCGGACCACGCGGCGTCCGGGGCGTTCGGGCGCCCCTGGGCGGACGTGTTGACGCACGGGGCACCGCTCTGGGGGACCCTGCGGGCCGCGAGCCGCCGCCGCTCGGAGGCGACCCCGGCTTGCCGCGCGTGCGAGGCCCGGCCCGTCTGCCGGGCCGGTTGCATGGGGCGGGCGTACGCCGTTCGTGGGAAGGCCCTGGCTCCCGAGGACCGCTGCGTTCTTCGCCGTGCGGTGGCGCGGCTGCAGCGCGAGGGCCGAACCCTCTGAGCCCTCCCGCCGCGCCGCAGCCGGCCCTCAGAGGCCGTACTTGGCGATTTTGGCGTAGAGCGTCTTTCGGTCCACGCCCAAGACGTCTGCGGCCCGGCTCTTGTTTCCCCCCACCGCATCGAGAACGGCGCGGATGTGGTCGCGCTCCACCATCCAGAGGGGACGCAAGGTATCGCCCGCGGGTGCGCGGTTCTTTTTTGTTGGGGACCCCACGGAGAACGGCAGCAGGTCGGGGGTGATCACGGGCCGCTGGGCCAGGATGCAAGCCCGGCGGATCACGTTTCGGAACTCGCGCACGTTCCCGGGCCACGGATACGCCCGAAGGGTCGCGAGCGTCTCCGGGGGCAGTTGCCAGGGGCCCCCGTCGGGGTACGGGACCATCGAGAGGAAATGATGGGCCAAGGGTTCGATGTCGTCGAGCCGCTCTCGCAGGGGGGGCATTTGCACGGTCAAGACGTTGATCCGGTGATAGAGATCCTCGCGGAACTGTCCCTTTTCGACCCATGCCTTGAGGTCGCGGTTCGAGGCGAACACGAGGCGCACATCGACCCGGATATCCTTGTTTCCGCCCAGCCTTCGCACGGTCGAGGTCTCCAGCACCCGCAGGAGTTTTACCTGGACGTCCAGGGGCATCTCCGAAACCTCGTCCAGGAACAGGGTGCCGCCGTCCGCCAACTCGAAAACACCCGCCCGGTTCTTGGTGGCTCCCGTGAACGCCCCGGCGGCGTGGCCGAACAGTTCGCTTTCAGCCGTGTGGAGGTTGAGCCTCCCGCAGTTGACCGCCACGAAGGGGCGGTCGGCCCGGGGGCTCAGGGCGTGAAGGGCCCGGGCGGCCAGTTCCTTGCCGGTTCCGCTCTCGCCGGTGATGAGAACGGGCTCCCGGGTGGGGGCGACCCGGGCGAGGAGTTCCAACGTGCGCCGAAACGCGGGACTCTGGCCCACTAGAGTGTCGGGATTGTGCTTGGTGGCATCGAGGCGCAGGCTGATGTTCTGGAGCCGCAGCCGGTTTTTCTCGGCCGCCTTCTGGATGACCAGTTCGAGTTCATCGAGCTTCACCGGCTTTGTCAGGTAGTCGTACGCCCCCTCCTTGATGCACTCGACGGCCGACTCGATCGTGCCGTGCCCCGTCAGCATGATGACCTCGGGCACCGTGGACTCGGCCCGCATGCGGCGCAGCACCTCGATCCCGTTCAAGCCCGGCATCCGGATGTCCAGAAGGACGACGTTGAAGATCTCCTCCCGGTACTTCGCCAGGCCGGACTCCCCGTTCTCCGCGGTCTCGACCAGGTGCCCCGAGCGGGCCAGTTCTTTCTCCAGCAGACGACGAAGCGGGGCTTCGTCGTCCACGACCAGGATCTTGCAGCGGTTGGGCGTCATGGCGAGTCGTGGACGGGCAGGACCACGGAAAAGGTGCTCCCCAGGCCCTCGGCACTCCTGACGGAGATCTCTCCGCCGTGCCGACGGACGATGTTGTAGCTCACCGCCAAGCCCAGGCCCAGGCCCTTCCCTACGTCCTTGGTGGTGAAAAACGGGTTCCAGATCTGCTCGAGAACCGGCTCCGGGATGCCGGGGCCGTCGTCCTCCACCTCGAGGACCGCGTCCCCTCGTTCGTGCCGGAGGCGGATGCGCACCGTCCCCCCTTCCCCCACCGCCTGGAGCGCGTTGGTCGCGAGGTTCAGGATGACCTGGCGAAGTGCCGTTGCGTCGCCCCGCACCCCGGGGACGTCGGTCTGCGTGTCGACGAGGAGGGCCGTCCCTTGGCTCCTCGCCATGGGACCGAGGAGCTGGAGCACCTCGTCGATCAGGGCCCGAAGGTCCACCTCACCCACACCCCGCTCCGATTTTCGGCTAAAGCTCAAAAGGCTTTCGATGATCGTCTTGCAGCGGTGGGCTTCCCGGACGATGACGTCCAGGTACTCGGGAAAGTCCTCCAGGCGTGGATCGGAGGCCAGTTCCCCGTGGGCTCGAAAGCGCCGCAAGAGGGCCTCGGCGTACCCGGCCACCGAGGTCAGCGGGTTATTGATCTCGTGGGCCACCCCCGCGGCCAAGACGCCCAGGCTGGTGAGCTTTTCCGCCTGGAGCAGTTGGATTTCCCTCGTCCGTTTCTCTGTGACATCCCGAAGAAACACGAGGGCCCGCGCGAACCGCCCGTCCGCATCCTCGATCGGGGTGGCCGTGGTTTCCAGGTAGCGGGTGCCGTCGCCCGTCTCGACGGCAAACGAGTCGTCCCGAACCTCTCCCCGAAGCGCGTCGGACACGGGGCATCCCTGGGCGTCGCAGGCCCTGGCCGGGTGGAAAAACCGCTGGCAGGTGGCCGGTTCCTCCCCGGCACCGGGGAAGATCTGGGCCCACACCCCGTTGCAGTACTGGAGCTTTCCGGTGGCATCGAACACGGCCACCCCGTCCTTGATGGCCCCGAACACGGCCTGGAGTTCGTTCGTCCGGACCCGGAGATGCCGGTTGATCGCTTCGAGTTCGCGGATCTTTTGTTTGACTTCCGCGTAATACCCGATCTTCGAGCTCTCGAGCCCGAGGAGGTGTTCCAGCAGTCCTTCGTCCACCGGGCGGTTCGTCGCTTCCATCAGAACACGCGGGCCAGGATCCCCCGGAGGTCCGGGGGGGCGGCCGGTCGGGGGGCCGTGAGGATGCAGGTGTCTTCCACGGCCCGCTGGGCTACGAGGTTTAGATCGGCCTCGCGGACCCCGAGGCACCGCAGCGATCGGGGGGCCCTGGACCCATGGATCAGAAGGTCCAGTTGTTCCTGCACGATGTCGGATGCCACCCGCGCGTTCCCCTCGGCCCGGTGCCCGAAGCCCCACGCCATTTCCGGGAGTTTCTCCTCCACCGCCGGAAGGGTATACCGGATCACCTCCGGCAACAGCACGGCGTTGATGCTCCCGTGTCCCGCCCCGTAGAGGCCCCCGATCGGATGGGCCAAGGCGTGCACGATGCCGAGCAGGGCGTTGGAGAACGCCATGCCGGCGTGGAGGCTGGCCCGGGCGAGGTTCTCGAGGTCTTCGTCCTTTCGTTCCCGCACCGCCGGGACGAGGCTCGCAACGAGCAGGCGGATGGCCTTGAGCGCGTGCACGTCGGTAAGGCTCGTCGCCGCCACGGAAAAGAACGCCTCCACCGCGTGGCTCAGGGCGTCGAACGCGGTCGTGCAAACGTACTCCTCGGGCAGGGTCCGCAGGGTGTCGGGATCGGTGAGGCTGATGTCGGGCGCCACGGTGCGGCTCATGATGGTCATCTTACAGTGGCGGGCCGTGTCGTTGATGATGGCGAACTGGGAGACGTCAGAACCGGTGCCGCAGGTGGTGGGGCACAGGACCATGGGGGGCAGAGGGCGGTGGATCCGGTCGGATCCCTCGTAGTCCTGGATCCGCCCGCCGTTCGCCACCAGGATCGCGATCCCCTTCGCCGCGTCCATCGGACTGCCGCCCCCCAGTCCCACGATGACGTCGGCGCCCTGCCGTCGATACTCCTCCGCGCCCCTCTCGACCTCCTCGTCCTTGGGGTTCTCGGTCACGTCGTCAAAGCAGACCACCTCGAGGTCGGCCTCCCGCAGGCTCCGGATCGCGACATCGGCCCATCCCGCCCGCCGCAGGCCCGGGTCGGTGACGAGCAGCACCTTCCGTCCCCCGAGTCGGCGCGCGCAAAGCCCCACCCGCGATAGGAGTCCTCGCCCAAACACGATCTCGGGAACCTCGAATTTGTAATGCGAAAGATAGGGTTTCGTTTCCGTCATGCCCCGTCCTCCCGCGGGTGTCGCAAGGTCCAGGGTAGGCACCCGGAGGACCTATTGCAAGGCGGGTGCCTCGGAGTTGCCCAGGGGTGGGCACGGGGCTCTTCGATTTCGCGCAGGGAAACTCCTTTCTTGCTGGGAAGCCACGCCGGAAGGTGTGGGTATTCTCCTCACCGGGGAGAAACTCCACAGTCGAAACCCCCAGTCTCTCCGCATGCTCCAACCCGCGTGTCCAGTTTCTCCACAATGACGCCGCCCGGGGAGTGAGGTCTCCCGCCAGAAAAGCCTGTGAACAAGGGAAAGAGAGACGCAGTTTGTCCTGGCACGCCCCTTGCTCTCCGTGTTCGCGATCCGAACGGGATCTCCCCGTCACGCGGGACTCCCCAACCCCAAAGGAGGCGATTCCATGCCCAAGTTCCTGATCGAACGCGAGATCCCGGGTGCCGGAAACCTTTCCCCGGAGGAGTTGTCGACTATCTCCCGGAAATCGTGTGGGGTGCTGGCGGAGTTGGGGCCCCGCATCCAGTGGGTCCAGAGTTACGTGACCGACGACAAGGTCTACTGCGTGTATATCGCGGACAGCGAGGAGACGGTGCGTCGGCACGCCGAGCTGGGGGGATTCCCCGCGAACCGGATCTCCGAGGTGCGGGGGATCATCGACCCCACCACGGCCGAGTGAAGGTCGAGGGAGCGCGGTCCCCGGCGGTGGCTGTTTCCCTTTTTTCCGCGAGGCGAGTGCCGGCCGAGTCCGGAACAGGAAGGAGGGTTGCACACCCCCGGAGCCCCGGAAGACACCGGCGGGAGAGGGGATCTTCGGGCGTTCCTGCCGGCCCCCGGTCCCGCGGTTCCCGCCAAACCCGAAACGCAAGCGAGCCCAAGGAGTCTGACATGAGCGAACCCAAGTGCGAACCAACGAAGTGGCACGAAATGAAGGGGCCCGTCATCGGGGGCCGGGAGCATTACCAGAAAGCCTCCTGGAACCCGGTAAAGCACGACTGGGGGCCGTACACGGAGTCCGGACCGGCGCCGGTGTGGTTTTCCGAGGCCGGGGCCACCAACTGGACCGAGTCGATGATCTGCAAGACCAAGGACCTTTTTTACGAGGCGAAGTTGAACGAGTGCTTCGAAAAAGGGGACGAGGTCGCCATCAAGATCCACTACGGCGAGTGGAACCGCACCGCGATCCTGCGGCCCGAATACATCGCGGCCGTGATCGAGGAGGTCAAGGCCTGCGGGGCGCATCCACTGCTGTCCAAAAACGAATAACAGAGGTCCCGGGAAGTGCCCGGAGAGGGCCTTCTGCCGCGGTTTGGGGCGGTCATCCTACACCGCCGTGCGATTCAGCTGTCCAACATCGAACCCCGGCAGCGTGAGCTGGGGGT
>NZ_BAAHFQ010000155.1:0-6391 GCF_054681715.1 Deferrisoma sp. | reverse complement strand
CTACTACCTGGTGGACCGGAAGGCCAACATGATCATCACGGGCGGGGAGAACGTGTACCCGTCGGAGGTCGAGGCCGTGGTGGCCCAACACCCGGCCGTGCGGGACGTGGCCGTGATCGGGGTGCCCGACCCCAAATGGGGAGAGGCGGTGAAGGCCGTGGTGGTGCTCCAGGCGGGGTTTGCGGCCTCCGACGCGCTGGCCCGGGAGATCCAGGAGTTCTGCAAGGGCCGGATCGCCGGGTACAAGCGGCCAAAGATCGTGGAGTTCATCGCCGAGCACGAGATGCCCCGCACGGCCACGGGCAAGATCCTGCACCGGGTGCTCCGGGAACGGGCCCGGACGGGGTAGGGGGGCGAGGAGCGACGATCGGAGGTTGTTACCACGGAGGGCACGGAGGACGCGGAGACTCAAGGGCCCTGGGGTTCACGGCCCCGTCCTGATGGCGGACCTTCGGACCGGCGACCGGAGACCGACGACTGGAGACCGACGACCGTAGATTGAAGACCGATCTTCCTCGGAGGGAACGATGCGCATCGAACGACCGGCGGTGGTGGGGGTGGGGGCCACGGGCACCGTGCTGGCGGCGGCCCTGTTGGAGACGTGCCCCGAGACGATCCTCGTGGTGTCCCGGCCGGAGGCGGCCGAGGCCCTGCGGGCCCGGGGGCTGCGGGTGACCGGCGCGGTGGAGAAGGCGGTGCGGGTCGGGGAGGTCGTGGTGGGTCCGGAAGGTCTCGCGGGCCGCGGGGCCGACGCCGTGTTCCTGTGCACCAAGACCTACGACCTCCCCCGGGTTCTGGACGCCCTGGAACCCGCGGTACGGCCCGGGGAGACCGCCGTGGTGAGCTGCCACAACGGCCTCGGCACCGAAGACGACGTGGCCGAACAGTTCGGGGCGGAGAGCGCGTTCCGGATGGTTCTGAACTACGGGTGCGCCCGGCGCGGGCCCGGCGAGGCCGAGGTGGCGTTCTTCAACCCCCCGAACCATCTGGGGGCCGTGTCGCCGGCGGGCCGGGAGCGGGCGGCCGCCCTGGCCGGGGCCCTCACGGCCGGGGGGCTGGCCACCGAGGCCGTGGACGACATCGGCCTTTCCGTGTGGAAGAAGATGGTCATGAAGTGCACCATGGCCCCGATCTGCGCCCTGGCCGACATGACGCTCCGGGAGGCCCTCACGTCGCCGCCGAGCCGGCGGGTGGCCGATGCCTGCTTCCGGGAGGTGCTGGCCGTGGCCCGGGTCCTGGGATACGACCTCGGGGAGGAGTACCTGGCCCAAGTGGTGGCCTACCTGGAGAGGGCCGGGGTCCACAAGGACTCGATGTGCCACGACCTGGCGGCCGGAAAGCCCACCGAGATCGAATACCTGGGCGCCCGGGTCGTGGCCTACGGCGAACGCCACGGAATCCCCACCCCCACGTACCGGGTGCTCACCGACCTCGTGAGGGCGCTGGAGCAAAGCCGCCGCGGGGAGAAAGGCGGCTGACGGCCGAAGGCCGAGAATTATTCCACCACGGAGGGCACGGAGGACACGGAGGGGGGTGGAGGCGTTCCCGGGCCCTTGGGCCGGGCGCGGGAACGGAACCGCCGGGACCTTGCCCGGTGTGGGAGCGCCCTCCAAGGCGCGACTCGGGCCGTAAGGCCCGAAACGGCCGTGTCACAGCCCGGTTGGACCCGAGGGACCGTAGACGGTAGACCGCAGACTGTGGACCGAAGCTGCCGGAGGCGAGAGCGTGCGGGAACTGTGCGAGAACGTCTGGAACGTGGGTCATCCCCTCTTCGACGTGTACCTGGTGCGGGGCGGGGAGAGGGCCGCCCTGGTGGAGGTGGGGATCTCGGCCGTGGCGGGCCGGGTGGCGGGGAACCTCGAGCGCCTGGGCGTGGAGCCGGATCTCCTGGTGGTCACCCATCCCCACACCGACCACGTGAGCGGGCTTCGCCCTCTGCGGGAGCGCTACCCGGACGCCCGGGTCGTCGTGGCCCCCGGCGCCCGGGAGTTTCTGGCCCACCCCCGGGCCGCCGCCGGGTTCGGGGCCGAGGACCGGTTCATGGCCGAGGCGCTCCGGAGACGGGGCGAGAACGTGGCAGGGCCCCCCGAGCCGGAACCGCCGGATCTCGGGGATGCCGACGTGTTCGCCGAGGGGGCTCGGATCGATCTCGGCGGGCTCACCCTGGAGTTCCGGGAGGCCCACGGCCACTCGCCCGGAAACCTCCTGGTCCGGGTGCCGGAGCGAAACCTGATCTTCGCCTCCGACTCCCTGGGGTTCCGGTACGGGGACGGCGGGTTCATGCCGCTGTTCTTCACCGGCTACGGCCCGTACCTGGAGACCCTGGCGCGGATCCGGCAGGCGGCGCCCGAGATCGTGGCCCTGGGGCACCAGGGGGCGCTGGCGGGAGAGGCGGCCCGGGACGCCCTGGTCGCGGCCGAGGGGGCCGCCCGGAGCCTGCGGGACCGGGTGCTGGCCCACGAGGGAACCGACGAGGCCCTGGCGGAGGCCCTTTTCGCCGAGGTGTACCGGGACGAGCTCACCTGCTACAGCCCGGAGAACATCCGGGCCTGCTGCGGGCTTTTGATCCGCCGGGTGAGGCAGGGGTAGCAATCAGAAGCATCGTCGGATACGGGTGGGGGACTGGCTCCGGCCGGGTGCGAGTGCGGCACCCATTTCGCCGCGCCTTCTCATGCCGCCGTCAGCCCGGTGGGCCGGGGCACGGGCAGCGGAAGTTCCGAACCTTCCAAAGCAATCCAAGCCTGGTGGGGCGCGGCGACGTGAGGGGCCGCACCCGGCTCTCCACCAGCCCCCCACCCGCGGGTTTCCGTAGCGACCACGGGGACCTGACAATCCTTCCGTTGGTGTTGGTGGTAGCCACGTCCGCGCATCTACCCGCGGATCCGTTCCGCGCGGCCGGCCCACTCCCGCTCCCGCAGCACGTTTTTGCGGATCTTCCCCGTGCTCGTTTTCGGGAGGTCGCAGAACTCGAACGCCTTCGGGCACTTGAAATGGGCGAGCCGCTCCCGGCAGAACGCCCGGAGTTCCTCGGCCGTTAGGGTGACCCCGGGCTTGGGGGTCACGAAGGCCTTGGGCACCTCGCCCCAGGTGTCGTCGGGTACCCCGATGACGGCCACCTCGGCCACCCCGGGGTGCTTGTAGAGCGTGTTCTCCACCTCGATCGTGGAGATGTTCTCCCCGCCCGAGATGATGATGTCCTTCTTCCGGTCCTTGAGTTCGATGTACCCGTCGGGATGGACCACGGCGAGGTCGCCGCTGTGGAACCACCCGCCCCGGAACGCCTCGGCCGTGGCCTCGGGTTGGCGGAAGTAGCCGAGCATCACGTTGTTGCCCCGCATCACCACCTCGCCCAGGGTTTGGCCGTCCGCCGGCACGTCCTCCATGTGCTCGTCCACCACCCGCAGGTACACCGCATGGGTGTAGGCCACCCCCTGGCGGGCCTTGCGCCGGGCCCGTTCCTCGAGGGGAAGCTCGTCCCACTCCGGGTGCCAGGCGCACACGGTGTGGGGGCCGTAGACCTCGGTCAGCCCGTACACGTGGGTGATCCGGGCTCCCATCTCCTCCACCTGGCCGATCAGGGTGGGGCTGGGTGGGGCGGCCGCCGTGACGATGTGCACGGGCCGGGCGAACCGGTAGTCGGGGGACGGCCGCGCCGCCACCAGCATCCGGAGCACGGTGGGGGCGCCGCACAGGTGGGTGACCCCCCACCGGTCGATGAGGCGGTACGCCTCGGCCGGGTCGAACCTCCGTTGGCACACGTGGGTGCCGCCCACGGCGGTCACGGCCCAGGGGAAGCACCACCCGTTGCAGTGGAACATGGGCAGGGTCCAGAGGTACACGCTGTAGGCCGAAAGCCCGGTTTCCACGATCTCCCCGAGGGCGTTCAGCGCCGCGCCCCGGTGGGAGTACACCACCCCCTTGGGGTTTCCGGTGGTGCCCGAGGTGTAGTTGATGGAGATGGGGGCGGCCTCGTCGGTCACCCGGAACCCCACCGGCTCGGGGGAGGCGGAAGCGAGGAAACCCTCGTACTCCGGACCCTCCGGCGCCCAGGTCTCCCCTTCGGCCTGCGCGTCGGCGACGTGGACCACGAGCCCCGGGAACCCCTTGATGGCCGGCCGGACCCCGGCCGCGAGTTCCGGATCCACGAGGAGCACCTTGGGCTCGGCGTGGCCCAGGATGTAGGCCACCTCGTCGGCGGACAGCCGGGTGTTGATGGCCACGAGAACCCCTCCGGCCTTCGGGACCCCGAAATGGGCTTCCAGCATGGCCGGCACGTTGGGCAGCAGCGCGGCCACCCGGTCGCCGGGTCCGACCCCGGCGTCCCGGAGGGCCCGGGCCAGGGCGTCGCACCGCCGGCCGAACTCCCCGTAGGTCCAGATGCGGTCGCCGTAGACCGCGGCCAGCCGCTCCCGGAACACCCGGGCGCTCCGTTCGAGGAAATCCAGGGGGGTGAGGGGGGCGAAGTTGGCGTCGTGGAACTCCATGGAAACCTCCCGATCGCGTCGTGACCCGGCGGGGGAACCGCGGGGGGAGGCGGGTCGGTGCGCGGGGGGCCCGCCAACCCGTCCGTCGGCCCAGCCGGCCGGCCCGATTCCTAGGTCTGCCTTTCCACCTCCTGGGGCGGCCGCCGCCACCGGGTGCGGAAGCCCACGAGGCCCCAGAGCCGCCGGCTGCGGTGGTGCCGAAAGATCTCCTCCAGCGAGAGGTGGGGGTCTCGGTCCGGGGTTTGGAGATAGGCCCGGATCGCATCGATCCGGCGCACGAGCTCCTCCTCGGCGGCGGCCCGGAGCTCGGCCTTCAGCTCCAGGATCTCCTGCTTGAGCTCCCGGGGCGGGGGCTCCCCCCGGTACTTGCGGAGCTTGTACCGAATCCGGGTCTCCACCAGCCGCTCCAGCTTCTCCTCGTAGTCCTCGCCGAGCCAGAGCACCTCGGGCACCAGATCGCCGAAATGGGTCACCCCCAGGATGTCCTTGCCCTGCTCCCAGTAGGCCAGGAGGTAGTCGGTCTCCAGATCGCGATAGTTCTGTAGCGGCATATACATGCGACGAAGATGTTGCAGGACTTTCTCTGCTTTCTTCTTGTGGCCCCCGATGATCACCGAGCTGCCCACCTCGCCCCGTTTCACCCCCTTGGTCCAGGGGGCGCCCGTGATGCCGAAGTCGTTGGCGACCGGCAGGTGGAGGAGTGCCGAGAGGGTGTTGATGGCGAGCGCGTAGCCGGCGGACGGGCCGCCCACGGTATAGGAGGCGGAGAGGAGCTGGTGGTGGATGGTGTAGCGGTCCAGGAACTCCCCCAGGACCCGGGGGACGTTGATCCTGGGGGCGAGGCTCTGGAGGTAGTTCTCCACCAGGGTGAAGGCCTCCTTGGCCGACTGCTGGGTCATCTGCACCGCCATGTCGAGCTCCGCGGCGTTGGGGGCCGAGCTCGAAACGGCGCCGGTCACGAGCACCTTCTCCGGGGAGAAGTTGTACATGAGGCTCGTGGCGATGGGCAGGAGCATGCCGGTCACGTCGTTGGCGCCCACGCCGATGATGAACCCCACCTGGGGCTCCTGGCTGAGCTCGGCCCCCAGGAACTCGTCGAGCTGGACCTTGCCCTTTTTCGTGGGGCTCTGGCCGAGCTCCTGGCGGGCGGCCAGGAGGTGGGCCCGGGTGAGGGGGTAGTCCTCGGGCCGCTCGATGCCTTCCAGGAGCCCCAGCAGGTCGTAGTAGTGTTTCAGGAATTCCAGGGGCCGGGCCTTCAGGTCGGACCGGATCGTGTGGGGGGCGTCCACCGCCTCGAGGATCCCGGCCAGGGTCTTCAGGTTGAACTTGACGAAGTTCTCCTTGGCCTCGTTGGGGGCCTCCACCAGGGCCCGAAGCCGGAGGATCACCTCGAACTCGGTGCGCCGGAGGCCCACGGCCTTCTCCACGAACGCCGCGAAGTCCGCCGGCGTCTGGGACACCGGGGCGGCCGCCTCGTACAGGGCCGCCAGGTCGAGCCCCGGCCCCAGGGGCACGCCCTCGAGCCGTTTCTCGAGGATGCCCAGGATGTCGGCCTTTCGCAGGTGGCCCGTGACCTCCAAAGCCTTCAGCCGCTTCGAGCGCACCAGGGCCGGGTCGAGGATGTCGAGCCGGTTCGTGGTGAGCACGGTGAACACCCGGTTCAGGGGCACCTCGCCGTCGATGATGTTCAGGAATTTGTTCGTGATCTTGTCCTGGGGGCTTCCGCCCGAGGCGCTCCGGCGGGGGGCGATGGCGTCGGCCTCGTCGAAGAACACCACGGCCGGGGCGATCATCTTGGCGATGTCGTACACCCGCTCCAGGTTCTGGACCGTGCCGTCGATGGGGTTCGCCGGGTCCATGAGGTCGGTGGGCCGCACCGAGATGTCGTGCACGTCGCGGTTCTCGCT
>NZ_BAAHFQ010000154.1:0-6411 GCF_054681715.1 Deferrisoma sp. | reverse complement strand
TTCCCGGTGGAGATCGTGCACGTGATCGACGGCGACACCGTGGTGGCCCGGTGGGCGGGGCGGGAGGCCCACGTGCGGCTCCTCGGGGTGGACACCCCCGAGAAGGCCCGGGACGGCCGGCCGGCCGAGCCCTTCTCCGGCAAGGCCACCCGGTTCACCCGGTCCCTGCTCGCCCGGGCCACCCGGGTGGACCTCGAGATCGCCGGCGACCGGGTGGACGCCCACGGCCGGGTGCTCGGGTTCCTGTGGCTTACCCTGCCCGGGAGGACCGACCCCGTGAACCTCTCGGAGGAACTCCTCCGGGCCGGGCTCGCCCGGGCGATCCGGCACTTCGAGTACCCGGGGAAGGGTCGGTTCCTCCAGCTGGAACGGCAAGCGCGGAGCGAACGCCGGGGCCTGTGGGCTCAAGGCCCGCGGCGCGGCGCCCGATAAATCGATTTGGTTTGTCGCGCATCCTCCGGAGGACCCATGGCCTACCTGCTCGTCACCGACGTGCCCGACCCGCGGCTGCTCGAACGTCTCCAGGCCCGCGGGCCGACCCGCGTGGTGGCCGGAGACCGGGGACCCGACACGCCCGGCCCGGCCGACCGCGTGCTCCTCTTCCACGCCGACGACCGGCGGGTGTCGGAGTGGCTCCGGGCCCTCCGGCGCAATCCGGCCACGGCCCTGTGCCCCGTGGCCGCGGCCGAAAGCCCCGACGCCGACCGGGCCGCGGAGGACCGGATCTTCGCCGACGCCCTCTGGCCCCTGGGGGGCAGCGAGGCGGCCCTGGAACGCGCCCTCGCCCGGCTGGACCACCTGGCCGAGGCCGTGGGCGCCCTGACTCCGCCCGACCCCAAGGCCACCGCCACCCAACTGCGCGAGGTCGCCCTCCTGCGGTTCCTGACCACCCGGGGGCTCGAGCGCCTCGAACCGGTGCGCCACCCCACGGCGACCCGGGGGTACAACCTGCCGCTCGCGGGCCTGATCCTCGGGCTTCCCCGGGGCGAGGAGTTCGCCCTGTGCGAGGAACTCGCGGCCGTGGGACTTTTCGAAAGGGAGTTTCGCGACCGGATCCACCTGTGCCCTTACTGCGGCCACTACGCCATCAACTTCCGGGAGGTCTGTCCCTCCTGCCGGTCGCCCCGGATCCAGGTCGTCTCCAACGTACACCACTACCGGTGCGGCCACGTGGGCCCGGAGCCCGAGTTCCGGGACGGGGAGGACCTCGTCTGCCCCAAATGCCGCCGGGTGCTCCGGCACGTGGGGGTGGATTTCGACCGGCCGAACGAGGTGGTCCGGTGCCTGGACTGCGGGGCCGTGAACACCGAACCCGAGGTGGAGTGCCTGAGCCTGGTGTGCGGCAAGGTGTTCGGGCCCGAGGCCGCCCGGAAGTTCGACGTGGCCGCCTACCGGCTGACGGCCCGGGGAGCCGGCGCGGCGGAGGCCGGGCGGATCCCGGCGCGCTCGCTCCAGGAACTCCTCCACGAGCACCTCCAGACGGTGGACCCGGAGGCCTTCGAGGTCATGGTCCGGCTCGCCCGGCACCTGGCGGACCGGTACGAGCGGCCGTACAGCCTGGCCGAGGTGGCGGTCGGCGGCCGGGACCAGCTGCTGGATGCCGTGGGCCCGGTGGAGACCCTGCGGGTGCTCCGGACCTTTGCCGAGATCCTGCGGGGAAACCTTCGGGAGACCGACCCCGTTTGCCCGCTGGGGGAGAGCCGGTTCCGGGTGTTGTTCTTCGAAACCCCCGGCCCGGGCGCCCGCAAGGGCATGGAGCGAGCGGTCCGGGAGGTGGAGGAACGCCTCCGAGGGACCCCCCTTGGGCTCACGATCCGGTGGCTCGAGGAACGGCCGTGACCGGCTGGGAGGACCGCCTGCTTTCCCTGTTCGACTACCTGTTCGGCGCGGGGTTCGACCGGACGCTGCGCCTGTTCTGGCACTTCTTCTTCCTGGACTTCCCCCGGTATCTCGTGACGGACGTGCTCTTGATCGCCTACCTGTGGCTCTACCGCCCGGTGCGCCCCCGGCCGGCGGACGACGACGCGTTCGGTGGCCGAAACCCGCTCGTGTCGGTGGTGATCCCGGTGCTGAACGAGGAGGACACGATCTTCCGCACGGTCGAGTCCCTGCAGGACCAGACCTACCGGCCCATCGAGATCGTCCTCGTGGACGACGGGAGCACCGACCGCACCCCGGAGGTCTGCGCCGAGATCCAGAAGCGGTTCCCCAACGTGCGGTTCTTCCGGAACGTGGAGCGGGAGGGGAAATCGCCGGCCCTGAACCTGGGGGCCGGCTACGCCAAGGGGGAGGTGTTCGTGTTCGTGGACTCCGACACCACCTTCGACCGCGACGCCATCGCCCACCTGGTGAACCACCTGCGGGACCCGAGGGTCGGGTGCGTGGCCGGGAACGTGCGGGTGCGAAACCCGCGGGAGAACCTCCTCACCGAACTCCAGAACATGGAGTACGGGTTCGCCATCGCGGTGGGCCGGCGCATCCGGGCGGCCATGGGCACCCTGCCCATCGTGTCGGGCGCCTTCGGCGCGTTCCGGCGGGAGGTGTTCGAGGCCGTCGGGGGGTACGACCCCGGCCCGGGCAACGACTCGGACCTCACGGCCAAGTTCCGAAAACTCGGCTACCGCGTAAGCTTCGCGCCCGAGGCCATCTGCATGACCAACGTGCCCACCCGGCTGTCCGCCCTGTTCCGCCAGCGGCGCCGGTGGGCCCGGAATCTTGCGAAAAACCGGATTTTCAAGCACGGGGACGTGTTCAGCCCGTTTCGGGCCGTGTGGCGGCCCGAGAACGCGGTGTCGAGCGCCGACAGCGTGTTCTTCCACGTGGTCCTGGCCTTCACGTCCCTCGCCTACCTCATCGACATGGTCCTCCACTACCCCTCGATCCTCCCCTGGGTGATCCTGGGAAACTACGTGCTCTACTTCCTGGCCGAGGTGTTCGAGGCCGCCGTGATGATCGGGTTTTCGGAGCGGCCCGGCATGGACGCCCGGAGCCTCGTCTACCTGCCCCTTTTCAACCTCTACAAGCGGCTCCTCAAGTTCGCCCGGGTGTCCGGGTACCTGGAGGAGATCCTGTTCAAGGGGTCCTACCGCGACCCCTTCGCGCCGGCCAAGGTCCGGCCGAGGATGGACCGATGGTGAGGGGCGTCGCACAGCGGTGGGTGATCCTCCTGGCCCTGGGGCTCGCCGCGGCCGCCCGGGCCGGGGTGCCCGACGACCTGGCCTGCCGGCCCGAACTGCGGGAACTCGATGCCCGGCTCGAGGAGGTCGAGGCCGAACTCGAGGCGACCCGCTCCACCCTGTGGGAACTCCGGGGGTCGTACTTCTACTACCCCGACCCGAACCTCTCGGAAGAGGACCTGACGGGCACCCGCCAGCGGGCCGACCTCTACCTGCGCTATCCCCTGTGGGAGCGGCTCCGGGCCCTGCCGTCGCACCGGGCGGCCCTCGAGGCCGAGGTCGCGGCGCTCCGGGCCGAACGGGACGAGCGGATCCGGGAGATGCGGCGCACGGCCCGGGTCGCCGCGGCAAGGCACCGCCGGGCCGAAACCCTCGCGGACCGCTACCGCGGGCTCGCCCGTGACCTGGAGGCCGAGGCGGCCCGGCGGGAGGACCTCTGGCTCGACAAGGTGGTGCTGCTCGAAGACGTGCTCGAGGCACGCCGCGAACGCGACCGGGCCTTGGCCGAGGCCGCCCGGTGGGAGGCCGAGGCCCGGGAGGCCCGGGAGGAACTCCGGGCCGCCTCCTGCGGCCAGACTCCTGAGATCCCCGAACTCGGCCCCGTGGTCTTTCCGGATCCGGCCTGCGCCCCCCCGCCCGACCCTCCGGCCTCCCTCCTCCTCCGGGCCCGGGCCGAGCGGGAGGCCCCCCGCCCCGGGAGCGGGGCCCGGCTCGACCTCGAGGCCGGGTACACCTGGGAGGAGGACGTGGACGACGGGCTCCAGGGGGGTAGCCGCATCGGGGTTCGGTTCGTCTGGCCCTTCGGGGCAAGACGGGCGCCCGTGGGAGAACCCCGGGCCCGCCGGTGGGAGTCCCGGGCGCGGGGGGAGGCCGCCCGGGAGGCCCAGGCCCGGGTGGCCCTGTGGGCCCGCGTCGAGGCCCTCGAGGCCGAACGCCGCCTGGCCGAGACCGAGGCCCGCCTCGAAGCCGAACGCCGGCGGACCCGGGCCCTGCGGGGCGAAACCGGCCCTCCCTCCTCCGGAGACCCTCTCGAGCGGGCCTGGGACGTGTACCTGCGGGCCCTGGAACTCCAGGCCCGGCTGTTTCCGGACGGGCCCCCGGCCTGCGACCGCCCCCCCAAGGCGGTGTTCCCGGTGCCGGCTCCGCCCGCCGTGCCCAGGAAACGCCCCCCCCGCGAGGCGTACGTGTGGGGTGGCCCGTCGGCCCTGGGAGACCCGGAGGACGTGGCGGCGTTCTGCCGGGCCAAGGGCATCAAGCGGCTGTACGTGTCGCCGGGCGGGGAACCCCTCGACCCCTTCTCCCCCACCTGGGAGCGGATCATCGGGGACCTGGCCGACCGGGGCGTGGGGGTGCACCTGCTCCTCGGGGAGAACCGGTGGGCGCTGCCGGGGGAGATCGCCCGGTTTCGGAGGCGCCTCGCCGACTTCGAGGCCTTTCAGCTCGCCGCGCCGCGGCCCTTTGCCGGGCTGCACCTGGACGTCGAGCCCCAGGCCCTCGACGCCTGGGACGACCGGCCCGGAGAACTCCTCGAGGGCCTCGCGGCCGTCGTCGAGGCCGCCCGGGAGGCGGTCGGAGCCCTTCCGGGGCGGCCCAGCCTCACCGCCTCCCTCCCCGTGTGGCTCCACGAAAGGGCCGCCGCCGAGATCACGGCCCGCATCGCCGCCGCCTTGGACGGCGTGGTCGTCATGGCCTACGGAACGCCCCGGAGCGAGCGAGTCCGGGCGGCGGCCATGGCCTGGGCGCCGGCCCCCGCCTGGCCCGCGATCAACGCCCGGGAGTTTTCGACCGAGGGGGACCTGGAACGGGAGATCCGGCGGATCACGGCCCTGTGGCCGGACGCCGAGCGGGTGGCCGTGCACGACTGGCAGGCCTGGCGCCGCATCGCCCAGGTCCCGGCAGGAGAGTGACCCATGCGCTTGACCAAGCTTCGCCCGCAGGTCCGAAGCCCGTCCGAACGGGAGCGCCGCCGCCTTTCCATCGGGAAGGTGGTGTATTTCGGGATTCTCGCCGCCGTCGCCCTCGTTCTCCTCCGGCTCGGGTTCCGGAAGCTCTGGTACGTGGAGGGGAACGGCTTCGTTCGGGGCACCTCGGCCCTCGTGCAGACGGTGGACCGGGGCCGGATCCTCTGGTCCGGGGTCGAGGTGGGGGCGACGGTCTCCCCGGGCCAGGTGCTCGCGCGGATCGGCCGAGATGAAGCGGCACCGGCGGCCCTTTCGCCCTCCCCCCCGGACGCGCGCGCCGAATGGCAGGCCGAGGTCCGCCGGCTCGAGGCCCGGGTGCGGGACGAGGTTCGGGACGCCCGCGAGCGCCTCGACAAGGAGATCCAGGGCCTCGAGGACCGCATCGCCGACCGGGAACGGCGCCTGGCCGAACGCCGGGCCGAGGCCGAGGCGGCCGCCCTCCGCCGGGAGGCCCAGGAGGCCGAGGCGGCCCGGTGGCGCCGGCTCTTCGAACTCGAGGCGATCCCCCTTGGCGAGTATCTTCGCAGGACGGCTGCCCCCCCGCCTGCCCCTTCGGCAGATCCCGTCGTTTCGGCGTTGGAGGGGGAACTGGCCCGGCTTCGGGAACGGCTTCGGGAGGTCCGGGGGCGGCGTCCCCGCGCGTCTGCGGAAACCCTGGCCCGGCTCGCCGAGGCCCGCCGCCGGGCCCAGGCCGAGCCGGCCCCGCCGGGCCCATCCGCGAAACCGGGGGGTGGGGAAACCCCGCTTCGGGCCCCCATCGGCGGGGTGGTGGGCGAGGTCTTCCGCCGGACGGGGGAGGTGCTCCTGGAAGGGGAGCCCCTGGCGCGGATCGTGGACCCCAGGTCCGTGTACGTGGAGGCCTGGTTTCCTCCCGAGCGCCAGGCCCGGCTGAAACCGGGCACGCCCGTGACCCTCGTGTTCGTTTCGGGGGAAACCGGGACGGGCACGGTGGAGCAGGTGGATCCCACCGTGACGGACGTGCCCGCGGAGTACCAGAAGCGGTACGAACCCCTCCAGAGGGCCGTCCGGGTGCGGGTGCGGCCCGCCGACCCGGTTCGCTACGCCGGGGCCCTCGACGCCAAGGTCTGGGTGCGCGTCACCCGGTTCCTTCCCGGCGAGTGACCGGTGAGGCCGGCAGGGCCACCCCGACCCGGGTGCCCCGGCCGGGGGCCGAGTCGATCCGCACGGCCCCGCCGACGGCCCGGGCCACGCCCCACACCACCGAGAGCCCCAGGCCCCGGCCCAGGAACTTGGTGGTGAAGAACGGGTCGAAG
>NZ_BAAHFQ010000153.1:0-6426 GCF_054681715.1 Deferrisoma sp. | reverse complement strand
CCGGGTGGACATGGCCGAGGTGGTCCGGGCCACGGCGGGCCGGGCCGTGGTGGTGGGCCCCCGGATCCTCCTGCCCGCCGGCACCGTGTTCGCGTTCGAGGCCGACCACGGCACGCAGACCCAGTGGCTCAACCCCCTGGCAAACCGCGGGCTCCAGGACGTCCACGGCAACCCGTTCTTCAGCCTGGAGTTCGGCGGGAAACACGCCCAGCAGTACGAGTTCACCCTGTGCGGCCCGCCGGAGACCGTGCTCGAGGAACTTCGGGCCGCGTTTCCCGACCGGATCCGCTCGGCCGACGATCTCTCCGTCGTCCGGGTGCCGGGCCCCGTGCCCGTGAACCTCGGGGGGAACAACAAGAACATCCTCGAGGAGCTCCACGTTCTCTACGGCTCCCCCGAACTCGGGGCGCAGACGAAGGGCATCGCCCTAGAGCACCGGTTCTTCTTCGACACCAGGGATCCCCGGTACCCGATGGTGCGCGACCTCTACGACCGCATGGGCGTCTCCACCGGCTCGGAGGAGGAGTTCCACGTGGAGGGCTTGCTGCCCCGCATCTCCTACGTGCTGACCCTGGTGGAGGACGGGGGCAAGGCCCGGGACCGGATCATCCTCACCGCCCGCACCAACGAGGAGGTGATCCCCCGGGAACAGCTGAACGACGTGTATTTCGACATCGAGTACCGGCTGCGGCGCGACCCGGAGTTCGTGGAAACCCACCTCGTCATCAACTCCATGACGAACCCCGAGGAGGTGCGGCTCGTGGCCCGGCTCCTGCAGACCGCGTTCGCGAGCGGGGTGCGCACCTACCTGTGCCCCACGCTCACGTGGCTGCGGTGCGTGGACCGGATGATCGAGCAGAAGTACTACGCCACCGAGAAGGAGCGGTTCTACGAGTACCGCAAGGACTTCCTGTACACGGCGGTGCTTCCGTTCGTGCAGTACCTGATCTGCAACCGGGAGGAACTGACCGAGGTCGACAACCTGGTTCACAAGCAGGGCATCGACGCCACGGCGAGCCATATCGCCCACCGGATGAACCGGGGCCGGTTCGACGAGAGCTACGAGGGCGGCAAGGTGGTGGTGACCGGCGGGAGCCAGGGGGCCCGGTACACCGAGCGGCTGCCCCGGGAGCGGGCCATCCGGTTCTGGCGCAAGGCCGAACTGCCCGAGGGCATCGAGATCCGGTTCGCCGACCGCCGGATCGTCTGCGGGGACGACTACGTGACCAACCTGGTCTCGACCCTGGGAGCCGGAGACGTGTTCACCGGCATCTTCATCGGGCTCACCGCCCTGGGGTGGGACGGCGGCCACGCCCTCCGGGGGGCCACCCTGGGCGCCCAGCATTTCATCCAGACCCGGGAGAAGCCCGCCATCGCCGACATGATCGCCATGGACGAGACCCACATCCGGCTCGGCACGGAAACCGAGCTCCAGGACGTGATCTCCCACCACGTGGCCTCCACCGGCGACCCCACCCGCTACGGCACCATCACCGACACCGTGGTCACGATCCAGACCCGGCAACTCCAGCATCCCTTCCGGGAGATCCTGGCCCTGGAAACCGGGCTCGCCTGCCGGACCCGCGGCGCGGCCCCCCGCCGCGGCCGTACCCGGAAGACCCGGCCGCGAGGCGGCTGACCCTATTCCCCGAGAGAAGGGAGCCCCCGGCGCTCCAACCCCCCCCCATTCCCTCGATCCGGCGGGGGCCTTGCGGGGGGTCGTCCAAAGACGGATCACGCCACGAAGCTACGGATAACGAAAGCGTTGTCAGTGCCCCGGCGTTGCCACGGGAACCCGTGGGTGGGGGGCTGGTGGAGAGCCGGGTGCGGCCCCTCATGTCGCCGCGCCCTCACCAGGCTTGGATGGTCTTTGAAGATCCGGAACTTCCGCCACCGGTGCCTTGACTTACCGAACTGACAACGGCACGAAAAGGCGCGGCGATCGGGTGCCGCACTCGCGCCCGGCCGGAGCCAGCCCCCCACCCACGCCCGGCGATGCGTTTGAAGGCCTCAGCAGTTAGCGGAAACTAACCCCCGCTCCCCCAACGATTTACGATTTACGATTTACGATTCACGATTCCCGTCCCCGCCCCTCACCCTGAGGATTACCATGGGCCCGTCGGGCACCACGGCCCAGCGGGCGCCCGGGCCGTGGCGGGCGAGGAGATCGCGGATGCCCTGGGCCAGGTCGGCCACCGGCCGGAAGTGGAACCGCTCCAGCTCCTCGGGCGTGAACCCCTCGGTGTAGATCCAGACGTTGCGCTCCACGAGCACCTGGTAGGTCTCCTGGGCGCACCACTGGTCCGGGATGAAAAACTCCTTTTGCAGGATGCGGTTCAGGAACGCCCGGGGGGTGTCCACCATCTCCAGGATCTTCCGGTACTCGGGGCTCCCGGCTCCCTCCAGACACTGGCTCGCGATCAGGATGTCGCCCCCCGGCTTCACGGCGGGGGCCGCCCCTGTGATCCCCTTCACGGTCTGGTAGAGGTTGCAGTCCAGCGGCGCGCCGGCGTTCGTGGTCACGATGAAGTCGAGGGGCGCGTCGAGTTCCCGCACGCAGTGCCCGGCCAGGAACCGGCACCCCTCCAGGTGGGCCTCCACCGGGTGGCCCGAGAATACCCCGGTCACGCGTTTTCGGGTGTCCAGGGTCACGTTCACGATGAAGTCCGCGCCGGCCATCTCCAGCACCCGGAGCCCGGCCTCGTGGAACGGGTTGCCGTCGAGCCTCCCGTACACCGTGCCGGGGTGGGCCACCATCTCCGGGCCGTGCATGTACTGGAGGGTCTCGAGCCCCGAGATCCCGGGCAGGAGCGACTTTCGCCCCCCCGAGTACCCGGCCCACATGTGGGGCTCGATGAACCCGGTGAGCACCTTGAGCTCGGCGTCCAGGTACCGGCGGTTGAGGAGCACCGGCACCCCGCCCTCGAGGGTGCCCACCCGGCGGAGCTCGGCCGCGTCGCGGCTTCGGTGGTCCACCACCGGGTAGCGCGAAAGGATCTCCCGGCCCACGAGCCGCTCGCGCTCCTCTGGCGTGCTGGGCCGGTGCATCCCGGTGGCCACGAGGATCGTGATCCCTTCCCGGGGCACCCCGGCGGACTCCAGGGTCTCGAGGATCGGGGGGAGGAGCACGGGGTTCGGGACCGGGCGGGTGCTGTCGCTGATGACCACGCAGGCGCTCCCCCTGCCCCGGGCGATCTCGGCCAGGGGTCGGCTCGCGATGGGTTCGGCGAGGCTCCGGGCCACCGCGCCTATCGGGTCCGCCACGGCCGGCGGCTCCGAGGGCTCGATGACCCCGAGGAAGCCGGGGGTGGGCTCGATCTCGACCGGGATCCCCGTGGTGCCGTACTTTAGGACGACCTGCATCGCCTGACCTCCGCCGGAACGAGGGATGACCGAGGTTTCCGATCCTACCGCAAGCCCCCCGCCGGGCAAACCGCCCCTGCCCATCGACCCGCACCTGCCAGGCATCTGCGCCGCGCTGGGGCGGGAAGGGGCCGCCGTGGTCGTGGCGCCCCCCGGCTCCGGAAAGACCACCCGGATCCCCCCGGCGCTCCTCGCCGCCGGGCTCCTGGGCGAGGGGATCTGCGTCGTCCTGGAACCCCGGCGCATCGCGGCCCGGGCCGCGGCCCGGTGGGTGGCCGAGGAGAACGGGTGGCGCCTCGGCCGGGAGGTGGGCTACCAGGTGCGCCACGACCGGTGCGGCACCGGGGAGACCCGGATCTGGTTCGTGACCGAGGGGGTCCTGGTGGCGCGGCTCCAGGCCGACCCGGAACTTTCCGGCGTGGCCGCGGTGGTGCTCGACGAGTTCCACGAGCGGTCCCTGGAGGCCGACCTGGCGCTCGCGTTCCTGCGGGAGGTTCGGGAGGCCCTGCGGCCCGACCTCAAGGTGCTCGTGTGCTCGGCGACGCTGGACCCGGAGCCCGTCGCCCGGTTCCTCGGCGCCCCGGTGCTCGAGGTGCCCGGCCGGCCCCACCCGGTGGAGGTCGTGTACCTGGAGAAGCCCGACCCCGATCCCCTGCCCTCCGGGCGGCCCGGGGGGTGCGGCGGGCCTGGCCCCTCCGGCCCGGCGAGGCGGGCGACGTGCTCGCCTTCCTGCCCGGCGCGGCCGAGATCCGGGCGGCCGCCCGCCGCCTGGCCGACTGGGCCGCCGGTGGCGGGATCGAGGTCCTGCCCCTCCACGGCGACCTTCCCCCCGCCCGCCAGGACGAGGCGCTCCGGCCCGGGGGGCGGCCCCGGGTGATCCTGGCGACCAACGTGGCCGAGACGAGCCTCACCCTGCCGGCGGTGCGCGCCGTGGTGGACACGGGGTTCGCCCGGGAACTGCGCCACGACCCGGCCACCGGCCTCGACCGGCTGGAGACCGTCCCCATCAGCCGGGCCAACGCCGACCAACGGGCCGGCCGGGCCGGCCGGGTCGGCCCGGGGCTCGCGCTTCGGCTCTGGACCCGCCACGACGACCGGGGCCGGCCGGCCGAACCGCTCCCCGCGATCCGGCGCGTCGACCTCTCCCGGGCCGTCCTGGAGGTCGCGGCCTGGGGCGCCCCCGACCCGGCGTCGTTCGGGTGGTTCGAGCCGCCGGACCCGGCCCGGCTCGCCGCCGCCCTGGACCTCTTGCGGGCGATCGGGGCCCTGGGGCCCGACGGCCGGCCCACCCCCCGGGGCGAGGCCCTGCGCCGGCTCCCGCTTCCCCCGCGGCTCGGGGTCCTCGTGCTCGTGGCCGCCGAGGGGGGAGCGGCGTGGGAGGGGGCGCTCGCCGCCGCACTCCTGGAGGAACGGGATATCGTGCTGGGGGCCCGGGCCTTCGGGGAGGGCCGGGAGGCCCCCACCGGACCGTCGGACCTGGAGTGGCGGATCGAACTCCTGGAGGAGGCGAACCGGGCCGGGTTCCGGCCCGAGAGGCTCCGGGCCCTGGGGCTCGACCCCGGGGCCTGCCGGGCGGTCTGGCGGGCGGCCCGGCAGATCCGGCGGCTCGCCGGGGGCGGAGCCGGGGCGGGCCCGGACCGGACCGAGGCCCTTCGCCGGGCGCTCCTCGCGGCGTTTCCCGACCGGGTGGCCCGCCGCCGGGCCCCCGGCTCCGACCGGTTCGTGCTCGCGGCGGGCGGGGGGGCGGTCCTGGACGCCCGAAGCGCGGTGCGCCGGGCCGACTGGGCCGTGGCCCTCCGGCTCGACGCGGGCGGCCGGGGCGCCCGCCGGGAGGCCACGATGCGGTGGGCGAGCGAGATCGACCCCGCGTGGCTCGAGGCCTTCCCGGGGTTCGAGACCCGGTTCGAAACCCGATACGAACCGGAATCGGGCAGGGTCGTGGCGGCGGAGGTCACGACCTACCGGGGCCTGGCGGTGCGGGAGCGCACGGCCGCCCCCGATCCGGCCGAGGCGCTGGACCGCCTGGCCCGGGCGGCGCGGAACGAACCCGAGCGGTTCCTGGACCTCGGGCCCGAACCCAGGCGGCTCGTGGCCCGGTGCCGGTTCCTGGCCCGGGCGCTGCCCGGATCGGACCTGCCCGCCTGGGACCCGGACGACTGGGAGGCCTTGGTGCGCCAGGCGGGGTGGGGCGCCACCTCCCGGGCGGATCTACGGGCCCTCGACTGGGCGGGGGCGATCCGGTCGTTCCTGGGCTGGGACCGCTCCTCGCTTCTCGATCGGGAGGCACCCGACCGGATCGAGGTGCCGAGCGGAAGCCGGATCCGGGTGGACTACCCGGAGGGCGGGGACCCGGTTCTCCCCGTCAGGGTCCAGGAGGTGTTCGGGTGGGCCGAGGCCCCCCGGGTGGCCGGTGGGCGGGTCACGGTGGTGCTCCACCTCCTCGGTCCCCACGGCCGGCCGGTGCACATGACCTCGGATCTCCGGAGCTTCTGGGACAACGTGTACCCCGAGGTCCGAAAGGAGATGCGGGGCCGCTACCCCAAGCACCGCTGGCCCGAGGACCCGTGGTCGGCCGAGCCCACCCGCCGCACCACGAAACCCCGGAGGAAAGAATAGGCGGCAGCCAGGCGCCCCCCCGTTCCCCACCATTCCCCATTCCCCATTCCCCCCAGGAAATCACTGCTTCGCGCCCGGCCCTTCCCGGCCCTCCCGGTGCCGGGGCACCGGCAGGTACTCCACCGAGGGCACCCGGCGCACGGGCTGGGGGAAGAGGCCCATGAGCTCGTACACCGGCTGGGGAAGCTCCGTGGACACGTTGAGCCCCAGGGCCCGGGCCTCGTCGCAGGTGATCGGGTGGTCGTGGGTCCAGGTGCCGGTGGAGAGAATCTCCGCGAGTTCCTCGACCTTCTCGTCCGGGTACTTGCCCTGGAGAAGCCCCTTCACGCTGTCGCGCACCTGGCGGATCGCCTTCTGGGCCACGTCGGCCAGGATCAGGGTCTGGTCGTCGATCTTCTCGGCGGGCTTTTGCTCGAGCACCTTGAGGATGCTCGCGGCGGGCTGCTG
>NZ_BAAHFQ010000152.1:0-6439 GCF_054681715.1 Deferrisoma sp. | reverse complement strand
GAGCTCCCGCACCTCGGGCCCCCGGGACCGGTCCGCCAGGATCCGAAGGAGCCGGGCCCGCCCCAGGATCCGCGGCCCCTCGAGCCCGCGCAGATACCGCTCCGCCTTCATCACCAGGGCGTCCCGCAGGGCCTCGGCCTCGTCGGCGTCGAGCCCGTGCCGGCCCGTCACGGCGAGGGGGCCGACCGGATCGGTGGGCCGCAAGACCAGCCCGAGATCGCTTCGGGTCGCGCCGACCGCGGCCTCCAGTCCCAGGGCCGTCACCCGCTCCGGATCCTCCGAGCCCTGAAACGACCGGGCCAGCTCGTAGAGTTCCAGTTGCCGTTTGAGCCGCGAGTGCTCTCGCACCAACTGGCGTTGCTCCAAGGTGGCGTGCACCACGGCCGCCAGTTCCTCGGCCGCGAAGGGCTTTCGCAGGTAGTCGGCGGCCCCGTGCTTCAAAGCCCGCACGGCGGTGTCGATCGACGCGTACCCGGTCATGATGACGACGTCCACCGCGGGGTGGCGGGCCTTGATCTCCTGGAGCAGCTCGAGCCCGGTCATCTCGGGCATGTAGATGTCGGCGAGAACCAGGTCCACGAGCTCTTGGCCCAGCGCCGACAGGGCCTCCCCCCCCGAGGACGCCGTGCGCACGCGCAGCCCTTCCTGCCGAAGCACGTCGGAGCAAAAGGAGCGGAAGAACACATCGTCGTCGACGACGAGAACGGCGGCAGGGGTCATGGCGTCCCAGGAACCGAGGGATGGGGAAAGCTAACAGAACCCCCCAGGACTGTCAACGAAACGGGCCGGCCCGCACCCGTCCCCCGGGCCCCAGGGCCACGTGGACGCAGCCGATCTCGTGGGTGCCCACGACCCGGGCCCCGAGGCGGGTCGCCCCCTCCACGAACGCGGCCGCCGGCAGGCCCCGCCGGCCGGCGGCCGAGACCACGACCCACGCCGGGCTTACGGCCCGGAAGAACCCAGGATGCCACGCGTCGGCCGCGCCGTGGTGGGGCGCGACGAGGACCGCCGCCCCGAGCTCCGGTACCGCGGCCAGGGCCGCGGCCTGGCCCGGGGCCTCGAGATCCCCGGGGAGAAGGAGGGCCCCGCCGTGGGCCTCGATCCGCAGAAGGAGACTGCGGTCGTTCTCCGACGGCCCCGGGCCTTCCCAGGCCGTGAGGCGCGCCGGGCCGGGAAGGTCCAGGTCCGCCGCCCCCACCCAGCGCACCGCCGCCCCCACCTCCCGGGCGGCCTCCAGGAGGTCCCGGTACCGGCCGTCGCCCCGGAACCCGGCCGGGAGCCACACCTCCCCCGGCCGGCCCCACCGCACGAGGGCGGGAAGCCCGAGCACGTGGTCGGGGTGAGGGTGGGTCGAGACGACCCACCGGACCTTACGGCACCCCAGGGCCTCCAAGGCCGGGACCACCACCTCGGCCCCCGGGTCGAACGGGCTTCCGGGGAATCCGCTGGCGTCCACGGCGATCCATCCGGCCTCCGGGACCCGCAGGGCCAGCGCTTGTCCCTGGCCCACGTCGAACACCCAGAGGTGCACCCGGGGATCCAGGGATTCCCGCATCCGGGGCCCCAGGGCGGCCGCGGCGCAAAGCATCGCCCCCGCGGCGGCCCACCTCGAGGCCTCGGGCCGCCGCCAGAGCCAGAGGCCGAGGCCCAGCCCGGCCGCGGCGAGCCCGGCGAACCCCAGGGGCGAGGAGAGGAACGGGGCCCGCACCATGACGACCCAGCCCCGTAGGACCCCGAGCCCGGCGATCCACCCGTCGAGCACGCCGCCCGCGAGCCCCCAAAGCAGGGCCGACACCCCGGGAAGGAAGGGGTGCATCCCGACCCCCAGGAGCCCCAGGGGAAGGCATCCCCACCCCACCAGCGGGACCGAGACCAGGTTCGTGACCACCCCGGCCACGGGGGCGGCCCCGAAGTGGAGGAGCGACACGGGAAGGGTCGCCAGGGTGGCCCCCGCCGAGGCGAACGCCACCCGGGCGGCGGCCCGTCCCAGGATCGGGCCCCAGCGGCGGAGCCCGGGGGGCGGGTACCGGGCGGCCACCGGGTCCGGCCGCGCCGGGAGGAGGCGGGCCTCGAGCCCGGGCGCGAGCCAGAAGAGCCCGGCCAGCGCCGAAAGCGAGAGGTGCAGGCCCGGGTCCCCGAGAACGGCCGGGTTCGCCACCCCCACCAGGAGCGCGGCGGCCGCGAGGCCAGGCAACAGGGCGCGGGGCCGGGCCGCGGCCCCGGCGAGCAGCACGAGCCCCACCATGGCGAGCGCCCGCAGGGTGCTCACCTGCCACCCGGAAAGCGCCGCGTACCCGAGCAAAACGGGCAGGCAGGCCGCCCGGGCCCACGGGTCCACGGGCCGGGCCACGAAGAAGGTCGGGGCGCCCCGGAGCAGCGCGGCCCGCGCGACCGGGATGACGAGGAGGGCGAGGATCCCCAGGTGGAGCCCCGACACGGCCACCAGGTGCGACACCCCGGCCCGACGAAGCCGTTCGGCCAGTTCCCGGCCCACCCCCGAGCGATCCCCCAGGGTCATGGCCCGCAGCACGGCGCCCCCGGGACCGGGGGCCGCCCGTTCCATGTCGGCCGCGACGGCCTGCCGCCAGGCCTGCCATCCCGGGGGCGGGGGCCGGAACGCCACCTCCCCGGGCCACCGGGCCCCGGCCCGGGCGCCGATCCCCTTCCGGCGGAGATAGGCCGCGTACCCCTCGGATCCGGGGTTCCAGAAGGCCACCGGCCGGCGCAGCTCCCCCCGGAACCAGCAGGCGCCTCCCCGGGCCGGCCGGGGTTCGGGCCAGCCCTCCACGGAGAGCCGCACCCGCCCCCGGGCGGGGCGCCAGGGCCCGATCGGGGCCGGGGCCCAGCCGGTGAGCTCCACCACGGCCGACCAGCCGGCGTCGGTCGGCCGTGGGTCCTCCACGACGAGGCCCCGGAACCTCCCGGCCGTTCCCAGGGGCGGTTCCAGGGGCGGGGGCCGGCCCGAGGCGACCGCGGCCACCCCCGCCAGGGCCAGGAGGCCGGCCAGGGCAGCGACCCGGAAGGACGGCGAAGGGGCGAGCCGCCACGCGACCCAGGAGGCCGCGGCGAACGCGGCGAGGGCGGGAACGGGATGGGACGAAATCCAAAGGCCCGAAGCGAGGCCGAGGAGGGGGACGAAGGGAAGGATTCGGGGACCGAGGGCGATCACGGAAAGCCCCCGCGCAGGCCCCTTTCCTACTCCAGGGGTTGGGGGGGCCGGAAGAAGGCCCGGGGGATCATCGCCTTCTCCCGCTCGCGAAGCACCCGCTCCAACTCGGCACGCAGGTCCTCGCGCACGAACCGGACCACCTCGTCCAGGTGCTCCTGGAGTTCCTCGATGGTGCGGCGCATCTCGAGGATGACCTGGACACCGGCCAGGTTCACCCCGAGGTCGTTGCGCAGGCGCTGGATCCGGCGGACCGTCTCGATGGTGTCCTCGTCGTAGAGGTACGCCCGCCCCTCCCGGGCCGCGGGTTCGATCAGCCCGGCCTCCCGGTACACCCGCAGGGTCGACGAACTGACCCCGGTCGCCTCCACGATCTCCCGGACTCGGATCAACCGAACCGCCTTGTCCATCACTCCCTCCCCAGTCTTCGCTGGAACCTCCGCTGGAACGCTGGGAGGCTGGAAGGCCAGAAGGCTGAAACCCCTTTCGATTCCAGCTTGGTAGCCTGCATCATCCCGTTACAGCGACCACGATGGACCACCGGCGGCCCGCGTGCAGAGAGCCTGCGGAAGCGCCGGGTGCGCCCCACCTCCGGGGGCCAGCCCCCTAGAGCCTCCCGCGCAGCCCCTCGAGCACCTTTCGGACCTCGGGATCGAGCCGACGGGGGATTTTGACCCGGACCTCCGCGTAGAGGTCGCCCTTCCCCGGCACCCCCTTGCCGCGGATCCGGAACCGCTGGCCGTTCTGGGTGCCGGCCGGCACCTTCATCCGCACGGGGCCGTCCAGCGTGGGCACCTCCACCGTGCCCCCGAGCAGGGCGTCCAGCAGGTCCACGTCCACGGTGGTCACGAGGTCGTTCCCCTCCCGCCGGAACCGCGGGTCCGGGGCCACGTGGACCCGGATGTAGAGGTCGCCCGGGGGCCCCCCGGCCGCTCCGGCCTCCCCCTTGCCGGCCACCCGAACCCGGGACCCCTCGGTGACCCCCGGAGGGATGCGCACCCGGATCCGTTCGGCTTTGGGCACGGTGCCTTGGCCGGCGCACCGCTCGCAGGCCGGACCGGGCGTCCGGCCGGTGCCCCGGCAGGTGGGGCAGGTCTGTTGCACCGAGATCACCCCCCGGGACGAACGCACGACCCCGCGGCCGCCGCACCGGGGGCATGTGCCGCCACCCGCGCCGGGTTTGTACCCGCTCCCGCCGCAGGCGTCGCAGGGGGCGTTGCGGCGAAACGAGATCTCCTTCTCCGTGCCCTTCACGGCTTCGGTCAGGGACACGGTCATCTCGTACTCGAGATCGGCCCCCTTTCGCGGCCCGGACGGTCGAAACCCGGCCGTCTCCCCGAACAGGTCGGAAAAGAGGTCCGAGAAGTCGAACCCACCGAACCCTCCCGAGCGAAACTCCTCCCACTGGGGCCCGGCGCCCGCGCCGGCCCCCTGGCCGAAGGCCGCGTGGCCCATGGCGTCGTACTGGGCCCGCTTCTCGGGATCGGAGAGCACGTCGTAGGCCTCGGAGATCTCCTTGAACCGCTCCTCGGCCTCCTTGTTCCCCGGGTTCACGTCGGGGTGGTATTTGCGGGCGAGCTTCCGGTAGGCCTTTTTGATCTCCTCGGTCGAGGCGTTGCGCCCCACGCCGAGAACCTCGTAGTAGTCCCGTTTCGTGGCCATCGAATCCGACCCCTCCTGACGTCGTGGTCCCCCCCGCTCGGCGCCGAAACGTAGGCACCGCCCGCGGGGCTGTCAACGGCCCGGCGGCTACGGGGACCCCGCCTCGGCCACCCCGGCCTCCCGGAGCACGGCTTCGAGCTCCTCCGCCGTCCAGAAGCCCACCTGGTTGAACCGCACCTGGCCCTCCGGGTCCACGATCACGAGCACCGGAACGCATTTCACCCCGTACTTCTTCGCGAGCTCCGGCTCCTTGTCCGCGTCGTGGACCCGGCGCACGATGTGGGGGTGCCGCGCCAGCACCTCCGCCAGGATCGGCTCCAGCTGGTCGCAGGCCGGGCAGGTTTCCGACACGAACTCCCCCAGCACCGGCCGGCCCGTCTCCTTGGCCGTCCGGACCAGGGGATCGGGCTCGGCCGCCGCCGCGACCCCGGTCCACGCCACCAACGCCACGACCACCCACCACCGTTTCATGGCCGTTCCTCCCGGATCCCTTGCCCAAGGGGGCGTTTCGGCCCGCGCGAATTGACAGTCCCCTGGCCCCGGGGTAGCATGCGCGGACCTTCCGGCCCGCTTTCCCGACCGCCCATGGACCGCCTTCGTTCCCTCGCTCCGATCCTGCTCGTGCTCCTGTGCCTCGCCGGCCCCGGAACCCCGGCGCGCGGCGAGGATAGCACCTCGGGCGCCGGGGTCCAACGCCCGGCGCC
Source organism: Deferrisoma sp. (assembly GCF_054681715.1). Lineage (NCBI taxonomy): Bacteria > Pseudomonadati > Thermodesulfobacteriota > Deferrisomatia > Deferrisomatales > Deferrisomataceae > Deferrisoma > Deferrisoma sp. The sequence goes on along the minus strand of NZ_BAAHFQ010000152.1, from coordinate 907 downwards.
GCGGCTCGTGCTCGACCCGGGCCACGGGGGGGTCGAGGCAGGGGCACGGGCCGAGGCCGGGCCCGAGGACGCGGCGGCCCTGGAGCTGGCAAAGACCCTCGCGGCCCGCCTCGAGGCCCGGGGCCTCGTCGTGTTCCTGACCCGGGAGGCGGACCAGGACCTGCCGGAACCCTTGCGGGCCGCGTTTGCCAACTACCGCGAGGCCGACCTCTACCTCTCGGTCCACTTTTCAGGCGAGCCCCGAACCCACGCCCGGGGGTTCGAGGTGTTTGTTCCCCCGCCGCCCCCGGCCGGGGTGGACCCCCAGCTCTGGGAGGCCGGGCAGGCCGGCGTCTGGGAGCGGAGCCGCCGGTGGGCCGAGGCCCTGCGCCGGCGTCTGGGGGAGGCGGCGCCCACCTTCGACCGGGGCATCGGCACGCTGCCCCATCCGGCGCTCGAGGCCGTGACCTGCCCGGCGGCCCTGGTGGAGTTCGGATCCCTCGCCTGGCCCGAGGACACGGCCTGGTGGCGCCGGCCCGAGGGGGCCGAGGCCCTGGCCCGCGCCGTGGCCCGGGCCGTGGAAGATGTGCTGGAACCGGGGGAGCCCGGTTCGGAAACCCCTACGACGGAATAACAGAGTAAAGGAAGGATTCATGCGCCATGACGGAAGGGCGGCCGACGAGCTTCGGCCGGTTCGGATCGAGCGGGGGGTGCTGCGCTACGCCGAGGGGAGCGCGCTGATCGAGGTGGGCCACACCCGGGTGCTCTGCGCGGCGAGCGTCGAGGACGGGGTGCCGGCGTTCCTGAAGGGCACGGGCCGGGGGTGGGTCACGGCCGAGTACGGCATGCTGCCCCGGGCCACCGAGACCCGCACCCCCCGCGAGGCGAGCCGGGGCCGGCAGGGGGGCCGCACCCTGGAGATCCAGCG
>NZ_BAAHFQ010000151.1:0-6482 GCF_054681715.1 Deferrisoma sp. | reverse complement strand
GGTGGTGGAGGCCGAGGTCTCCTGCCGCCCGTGCGGGCTCCACGGGGGCCGGCGGTGCCGGAAGGGGCATTTCCGGTGCATGTTGGACATCCGGCCCCAGGATGTGCTTCGGGCCGCCGGGGAACTCCTGGAAGGGGCGGGCCCCCCGTGAAGGTCGTGCACGTGGACCTCGGAGGTCGGTGGAGGGGAGGACAGCGGCAGGTTTTCTTGCTCCACCGTGAACTGCGCCGCATGGGGGTGGACAGCGTCGTGGTGGCGCCCCCGGAGGGAGGACTGCCGGCGCGGTGCAGCGAAGCCGGACTCCCGGTCATGACCCTTTCCGGGCGCCGGTGGTGGAATCCAGATGTTTGGATGGCGCTGCGGCGTGCCTGTCGGGGAGCGGATCTCGTTCACGCCCACGACGCCCACGCGGCCTCCTCGTTGGCCATCGCCTTGCGGAGGGGCGAGGCCAAGGTGGTGTGCCACAGGCGGGTCTCGTACCCGCTGCGTCCCGGGATGAGGTTCCGCCTGACTTACGGGAGAGCGGACGCCTGGATCGCCGTCTCCGCCGAAATTGCCGAATCGGTGCGGCGGGCGGGCGCAGTCTGCCCGGTCGAGGTGGTACCGTCCGCCATCGAGGTGGATGACCTCCGGGCGCGGGCGCACAGGTTAGACCGGGAGGATGTTCTTCGTCGCTGGGGCGTCCGGGACGAGAGGCCGGTGTTGGGGGTGGTCGGCGCCTTCACCGAGCAGAAGGGGCACCGGGTTCTCGTAGAGGCATTGCCGCGACTCCTTAGGGAGTGGCCGGGGTTGGTGTGCGTCTTCCTCGGAGAGGGGCCCCTCGGGCCAGCGGTCCGTGAACTGGCAAAGGCCCGCCGGGTGCTGGACCGATGCCGGTTCCTCGGGTTTCAAGAGGATGCGCCCCTCCTCACGCGGTGCCTCGATGTGGCCGTGCTGCCGAGCGTTTCGGGCGAGGGTTCGAGCGCCGCCCTGAAGGAACCGATGGCGCTGGGGGTTCCCATTGTGTGCTCCGACCTTCCGGGGAACGTCGAGGTGGTGGGAGACGCCGGGTGGGTGGTGCCCCGGGGCAACCCGGCCGCCTTGGCCGAGGCGATCGATCGGATCCTCCAGGACGAGGAGTCGAGGGCGGCGAGGGTGCGAGCGGGGCTCCAACGGGTAGAACGGTTTCGCCCCGGGACCATGGCGCGGCGCACTCTTTCGGTATACGAGAGGGTGCTCTCGTGAAGGTTCTCCTCATCCGGTTTTCCTCCCTTGGAGACGTGGTGCTCGCGACCGCGGCGGTGGAGGCCCTGAGGGCCGACCGGCCGCCCGACGTAGAGGTCCACGTCCTCACGAAACCGGCGTTCCGGGAGATCTTTCTCACCCACCCGGGGGTGGCGGGGTGCGTGGACTGGGACCCCAAGGAGGGCCTCGTGGCCCTCGCCCGCATGATCCGGCGGGAACGGTACGATTGGATTGTGGACCTCCACGGCACGCTTCGCGCCCGGGCGCTCCGGGTCTTGACCCCCGAGGCGCGGTGGACCCGGTATCGCAAGGGAACCCTGCGGCGGCGACTCGCGGTGTGGCTCCGGAAGCCGGACCTCCTGGACGACACCCACGTGGTGGACCGGTACATCACGGCGCTGGGCCCGCTCGGGGTGCGCCGGACCCGTCGGCTTCCACGCCTTTACCCGGGGGAGGCCCATCGCGGCCGGGTGAACGAACTCCTGGCCTCCGCCGGCTGGGACGGCGCGGGACGGCTCGTGGCGCTCGCTCCGGGCGCCCGCTGGCCCACCAAGGCCTGGCCCGAGGAGCACTGGCGGGCGCTGGCCGGGCGGCTGCAGGCCGGGGGCGCGTTTCCCGTGGTCGTTGGCGGCCCCGAGGACCGGGAACTGGCCGAGCGGATTCTGGCCGGCGGCCGGGGGGCGAACCTGGCGGGGCGCACCTCAATCCTCGAAACGGCCGCCGCGCTCGCCCGGTGCGAGGTGCTCGTCACCAACGACTCGGCCCCGATGCACATGGCCACGGCCGTGGGCACCCGGGTCGTGGCTCTTTTCGGCCCCACCGTGCGGGGGTTCGGGTTCTATCCCCTGGGGCCCGCGGACACCCTGGTGGAGCGCGAGATACCGTGCCGGCCCTGCAGCCTCCACGGGCGCACGCGCTGCCCGAAACCGGAGGCAACCTGCCTGGCCACCGCTGGACCGGAAGAGGTGGCGAGAATCGTCGGCCGCATGGGGGCTCTCCGGTGAAAGTCGCCTTCGTCAACGCGACCCGGAAATGGGGAGGAGTGAAGAGCTGGACGTTGGCTTTCGGGCGTGGGCTCCGGGAGCGTGGGCACCGGGTTCTGGGCATCGTGCGCGCCGGAAACCCGTTCGAACAGGCGTGCCGGAAGGCCGGATTCACGGTGTATCCGGTGCGTTTCGGGCCGAAATACAATCCGGTGGCGATCTGGCGGCTCGTTCGGATCTTCCGAAGGGAGCGGCCCGAGGTGGTGGTGGTCAACATCTCCCGCGACCTCGAGATCGGGGCGGTGGCCGCGCGGGTCTGCGGGATCCCGGTCGTGCACAGAGTGGGGTTGGTCGAGGATTTCCGAGGAACCCTGGAGGAACGGTGGCAGCACCGGGTTCTGGTGACTCGCGTGTTGGTGCCCGCGGAATGGATGGGGGCGGAGCTGGCGCGGCGGTTCCCCTGGATCGAGTCCGGGCGGATCCGGGTGGTCCGAAACGGCCGACCCGCGGTACGGCTGCCGTCGGCCTGGGTGAGGAAGGATGCCCCGGTGGTCTTCGGGACGGCGAGCCAACTCAGCCCCAGCAAGGGGCACCACTCATTTCTTCGGGCGGCCGGAATCCTTGCCAGCGAAGGCGTTTCGTTCCGGATCCGGGTGGCGGGGTCGGGCGCCTTGGAGGGGGAGCTTCGGCAGCAGACGGCCCAGGAGGGCCTGTCCGATCGCGTGGAGTTCGTCGGGTTTGTGAAGGACATGCAAACGTTTCTCGCTCAGTTGGACGTGTTCGTGCTGGCGAGTTTGAAGGAGGGGCTACCCAACGCCCTGCTGGAGGCTATGGCCGCGGGGTTGCCTTGCATCGCCTCGGATCTGCCGGGCACCCGGGAGGTCGGAGGCGATGCCGTCCTCCTCGTGCCTCCGGGGGATGCGCCAGCTCTGGCCCGGGCGATGAGACGACTGAGCACCGACGCGGAGTTTCGGGGGACTCTGGCGCGGGAGGCGGCCGCCCGTGTGCGGAAGTGCTTCGACCTGGACACCCAGGTCGGGGTTCTGGAACGGGTGCTCCGGGAGGTGGCGGGCCCGTGAGACGGCTGCGCGTGGTGCGGGTGTATAAGAACCTGGACGCCGGGGGCGGAATTCAGACCCGGTTGTTGGAACTCCTCCCCCGATTGGCGGAGCACGTCGATCTGCGTGTGCTGTGTTACCGGAAGCGGGGATCCCGCGCTGCAGAACTGGAAGAGGCGGGAATACCCGTGGATGTCATCCCCACGGGGAGCAAATGGACCCCGCGAAACGTTAGGAGATACGTGCGCTATTTTCGGGACCAAGCGCCCGACGTAGTGCATACACATGAATATACCGCCAATACTCTGATGATCCACGCGGCATGGAAGGCCGGAGTTCCGGTGCGCATCCGTCATATCCACACCATGGCACCGTGGGGGTGGGGTGGCGCGATTCGAACTCGGTTGCGCGTTTTAGCGGACCGCAAGGCGGCGAAGAAGGCGAGGGTGACTTTGGCGGTGAGCGATGCCGTGCGTCGTGTATTTCTCGCGGCGACCGGCCTGCCTCCCGAGATGTGCAAAGTACTGTACAACGGGATTGACCTCACCCCGTATGCTGACGCGCGGGCGGGAGGCGAGGCGTTTCGTGTTGAGTGGGGGATTCCGTCGGGGACGCCTTTGGTGGGCATCGTGGGCAGATTGTCCCGGGGGAAGGGCCACGAACATTTCCTCCGCGCAGCGCGTAAAATCACCGACGAGAACCCTGAAGCGCGATTCTTGGTCGTGGGGGACGGGGGAAGACGCCCGCACCTGGAGGCCTTGGCGGCGGATCTGGGCCTGGGCGACCGGGTCATCTTCACCGGTCACCTGGACAATGTAGCCCCAGCCTTGGGTGCGATGGATGTTTTTCTGTTCACGAGTCTGCCGGAGCATGACGGGCGCATTCAGGATGGTCTGCCGGGGGTGGTGATCGAGGCGTTGGCGGCCGGTGTGCCGGTCGTTGCGTTCGATCTGCCCATGGTGGTTGAAATCATGGGGCGCGGGCCGTGTGGAGTGCGGGTTCCTGACGGTGATGTGGATGCTCTGGTGCGGGAGGTATGTTCATTTTTACAGGATTCGCAGGCTCTCGTTTCGGCGCGCGAAGACGCTTTGTCCCGGGCAACTCGGTTCGACGTGAGGACGACGGCGGATGAAACGCTGAAGTTGTACGAACAATTGGTTTCGGGAGGCGGGGTATGAGGAGTATGTCCATCGTGCATGTCACGAGCTCCCGAAACCGTAGTGGGGGTACGCGCCAGGCACTGCTGTTAGCCCGAGAGCAAGTCCGTAGCGGGCATCGGGTACTGTTTTGCGCGCCCCCAGGGGCCGGTGTCTTTGAGCTGGGAAGGGGGCTCGGCATCGAGTTCGTCGTGCTCGAAACGGGATCTTTGGTTGCGCAGTGGCGATCTTCCAGGAAGTTGCGGGCGGTGGTGAAGGCGGCGGGGGCCGATGTGGTCCATGCCCATCATACGAAAGGCCATAACGTGGCGCTTCTGGCCACCTTCGGGGGGCGGTTTCCGCCAGTTATAGCGAATCGAGGGGTCTTGTTCCCCCCGGAATTCCCGGCCAAATTCCGAAGCGCTCGCACCGCGGCCGTGATCACCAACTCGAGGAGGGTCGCGGGGGTGCTGACGTCCTGCGGGGTAACTCCCGAAAAGGTTCACGTCGTATACAACGCAAGGGACCCCGCCGACAGCGATGTCCTCCGGGATCGCGCTCGCCAGTTCCGGGAGGAGCTTCCCGGCGCCGGAAGCGCCCCCGTCGTCGGGGCCGTTTCCAGCGCCCGGCCGGAGAAGGGCATGCAGGTTCTCGTGGAGGCGGCGCCGAGGATCCTCGAGCGCTGCCCCGATGCCCGGTTCGTCCTGGTCGGCGCGGGAACCGAGCGCTTCGAGCCGCGGCTGCGGGAACTGGGACTGAGGGATCGGTTTTGGCTGCCCGGGCACCGCTCGGACGCGGTGGCCCTCATGACCCTCTTCGACGTGTTCGTGCTGCCGTCGATCGACATGGAATCGTGCCCGAACGTGCTCCTCGAGGCCATGGATGTGGGACTCCCCGTCGTCGGGTCGGATGTGGGGGGCGTGGCCGAGATCGTGGAGGAAGGTCGGACGGGACTCGTCGTGCCCCCGGGCGATCCCCAGGCGCTTGCGAACGCGGTGGTCGCCGTGTTGGGCCGGGACGACCGGGGAAGGGCGTGGGGGGAGACGGGGCGGCAGACGGTTCGGGAGCGGTTCTCTCCCGACCGAAAGTGCAGAGAGACGCTCCGGGTGTACGAACGGCTCCTGGGAGACTGACCGTTGGGAACCCTGAGGTCGCTGGCGGATTTTGCCCGTGCCGTCCCGTGGCTCGTCCGGCCGGGCACCGTGGTGTTCCGCAGATTTTCGAGGGCCCTCGGCGACAATCTCCTGCTCTCCCATCTGGCTCGGGAGTGGAAACGGCGTCACCCGAGGAGCCGGGTGGTCCTCGAGACGAACTGGCCCGAACTCTTTGAGGGCAACCCCAACGTCGACCTGGCGGTGCGGTCAAAAATTGCCCCCCGGTACCGCAAGCCACGTTACCGCATCGGTAAGGAGACTCGCACCCACATTCTCGATCAGCTCGCCGAGAGCGTGGGACTGCCTCGGTCGGCGGACCGAAGGGTGGAGATGTTCCTGACCCCGGGGGAGGTGCACGCCGTCACGAGGGACCTGCCGCAACGGTACGTGGTCGTGTGCCCGGTGGGGAAACGGACCGTTGCAGCAAACCGGAAGGACTGGGGGATGGAGCGGTTCCAGGCCGTCGTGGACCGATGCTCCGCGACGGCATTTGTGCAGATCGGAACCCCCGGGGATCCCCTGCTCCGGGGCGTCATCGACCGCCGGGGCCTTCCGATACGCGCCAGCGCCGCGGTGCTGGCCGGGGCACGACGGGCTTTGGTCCTGGAGGGAGGGCTCATGCACCTGGCCCGGGCCGTAGGGACCCACGCCGTGGTGATCTACGGGGGCGCCGTGGCCCCGGAGGTGAGCGCCTACCCGGAGCACACCAATCTCGTGGTGCGGGCGCCCTGCGGCCCCTGCTTTCGTTCCCACGGCAGGCTGGAGGATTGCCCGACGATGGATTGTACCTGAATCCGTGAGCGCTCAGGGCGCGTAGGGGGTGCAGACCCTTCGAAAGGGGTCTATCGCCCCCAGTAGGCGCCGACAACGTCGGTTCCAGGTTTTACAAAGAGGGTTTTACGGCCACATGAGCCATCAATTCCGCGT
>NZ_BAAHFQ010000150.1:0-6593 GCF_054681715.1 Deferrisoma sp. | reverse complement strand
TCACCACGGCCCCCTTGGAGGGGCTGAACAACAAGATCAAGGTGCTCAAGCGCCAGGCCTATGGCTTCCGGGACCAGGAGTACTTCAAACTGCGAGTCCTGTTCATCCACGAGCCCACCCCATCATTTGCCGGATGAGCCCAAAATGAACCGGATCAGGCACACCGAGAAGTTCCAGATCTCCCGCCCTGTGGATGTCGTGTTTCCCCTGTTCAGTCCGGAGGGCGAAAAACGTTGGGTCCCCGGATGGGACTACAGGAACGTTATGGGAGACACAACCCTACGTGAGGATTATGTTTTTGTGACAGAAAGTCACGACCACGCTGCCGGGGAAGCCATATGGATCGTCAAACGGTATGAGCCGGAGAACTACTGTGTCGAGTTCTATAAGGTAGAGGCGGGGGAAAAAGTGGGGGTTGTCTCCGTTCGCTGTGTTCCGGTTTCCGATGGGGAAACGGAGGTGTGGGTTGCGTACGAGTACATTGCGCTGACGGAAAAGGGGCGTGGATTCATAGAAACTTTCACCGAAGACGCGTACAAGGAATTTATCGGCGAATGGAAGCGATTGTTGGAAGCGTACTTCCTCGCGGTTTAGTGCTGCTAATACCGTCGAACGTGTTACCGGAGGCGGGTGGGGGGCTGGCTCCGGCCGGGAAGGAATTCGCCGACGGGGCTGGGCCGGAGAGCGGTATTCCCCGGATGTGAGGGAAAGATAATGGGAACCTGGAAGACGATCGAGCATACGGCGGACCTGGCCCTCGAGGCCGTGGGGGCGACCCCGGAGGACGCCCTGGAAGCCCTGTGCCGGGGCCTTTTGGCCCAGATCACCGACCCGGAACGGGTGTCGCCCGGGGAGGAGCGGAAGGTCGAGGTGGAGGGGTTCGACGAGGCCGAGGCCCTGGTGGGGTTTCTGAACGAGGTCCTGTACCTGGTGAACGCGGAGCACTGGCTCCCGGCCCGGGTGGAGGTGCGGGAGGCCCGGGGGGTGCGCATCGCCGGCACGGCCCGGGGCGAACCCCTCGACCCCGGCCGCCACCCCTTCGACCTCGAGGTCAAGGCCGCCACCTACCACGACCTTTTCTGGGGTCCCGACCCGGAGGGCGGGGGGTGGAGGGTTCGGGTGGTGTTCGATGTGTGAGCGCCGGGCCGGTTTGACTCCCACCCGGGTTTGGCGTACCTATGGTCGGCCGAGGAGGTGATGCGCCGTGTGTGAGTCGAACGCGTTTCTCGTCCGGGGCGACCGGGAGGAGACGCTCCTCGAAGAGGTCACCCACATGGAACCCGTGGAGGGGGGGTACCGCCTCCGGAACCTGTTCGGGGAGGAGGCCGTGGTGCGGGGGCGGCTCAAGGAGGTCAACCTCCTCAAGCACCGGATCGTGTTCGAAGAAGCCTAGGGGAGGGGCGGCCCGTTCGCCCCTCCCGACGAGATTGCCGCCTGCTGGGGGCGCGTGACGCTGAGAGTTCCCGCCCGGGAACGACCCCTGGAACCTGACCTGGGTAATGCCAGCGTAGGGAAGCAGCCGCGGCCGAAAGCCCGCCTTTCGCCCGCCGTTCGCCGTTCCGGCGACGTTCCCCGCCGCTTGGCCTGCCGCTCCTGGAGGGCCGCCCACCGTGTTGCGCCCACCGAGCCCGCTCGTGGCGATCGCCGACGCCGACCTCCTGGGGGGAGACCCCGTCGGGCCGGCCGTGCGCGCCGCGGCCGCGGGCGTCCGGTGGGTGTGCCTGCGGGCCCGGGCCGCCTCGACGGCCGAGCGCATCGCCTGGGCCGGGGCGATCCGGGAGGCGAGCCCCGGCGTGTTTATCACGGTGCACGCCGACCCCGAGGCCTGCCGGGCCGTCGGCGCCCCGGGGCTCCATCTGCCGGGCTGCGGGTTCGACGTGGCCCGGGTGCGGCGCGAGCTTCCCGGGGTGCTCCTCGGCGTTTCGTGCCACGACCGCGGGGAGCTCGAGGCCGCCCGGCGGGCCGGGGCCGACTACGCGTTTTTGAGCCCGGTGTTCCCCCCGGCGTCGAAGCTGGGGACCCCCCTGGGGCTCGAACGGTTTCGGGAGCTGGCGACCGGGGCCGGGATCCCGGTGATCGGCCTCGGGGGGATCACGCCCGACCGGGTGGGGCCGGTGCTCGCCGCCGGGGCGGCCGGGGTGGCCGTGCTGGGGGCGCTCTTTCTCGCGCCGGACCTTGGGGCGAGGGTGGCGGAGTTCCGGGACGCCCTCGAACGGGCCGGGCGGCCCCTCGGGCCGGCAAGGGAACACGAGGAGGTGGAGACGTGAGAGAGGTTCAAGCGACTCCCCCCCGGTGCCTCACGGTGGCCGGATCGGACTCCGGCGGGGGGGCCGGCATCCAGGCCGACCTCCGGACCTTCGCGCTCCTGGGCTGCCACGGGAGTTCGGCGCTGACGGCCGTGACGGCCCAGAACAGCGTGGGGGTCCACGGGGTGTACCCCCTGGAGCCCGGGGCCGTGGGGGCCCAGATCGACGCGGTGCTCTCGGACATCGGGGCCGACGCGGTGAAGACCGGCATGCTCCACTCCGCCCCGATCATCGAGGCCGTGGCCGAGGCGCTCGGCCGCCACGGGGTGGAGCGGCTCGTCGTGGACCCCGTGATGGTGGCCAAGGGCGGAGCCCCCCTTCTGCGGGACGACGCGCGGGACGCCCTGGTGGGGCGGCTTCTCCCCCGGGCGCTCCTCGTGACCCCCAACCTCCCCGAGGCCGAGGCGCTGGGGGGACGCCCCATCCGCTCCGCCGAGGACCGGGAGGCCGCGGCCCGGCGGGTGATCGAGGCCGGGGCCCGGGCCGTCCTGGTGAAGGGGGGGCACGCGGAGGGGGCGGAGGTGGAGGACCTTCTCCTCTTGGCCGACGGCGGGACGCACCGGTTCCGGTCGCCCCGGGTGCCCACCCCCCACACCCACGGCACGGGCTGCACCCTCTCGGCCGCGATCGCGGCCTTTCTGGCCCGGGGCGACGGCCTGGTGGACGCGGTGCGCCGGGCCCGGGCGGTCCTCGTGGAGGCTGTGGCGAACGCCTATCCCCTGGGGGCCGGCCACGGCCCCACCAACCCCTGGGCCGGGTCGCCCCTGGTGGCCCGCCACGGGGTGCTGGAGCGGCTCTGGGCGGCCTGGGAGATCTTGGAAGAGGCGAACCCGGTGGAGCTCATCCCCGAGGTGCAGTCGAACCTGGCCGAGGCCCTGCCGGCCGCGGCCACCTTCGACGACGTGGCCGCGTTTCCGGGCCGGATCGTGCGGGCGGGGGACCGGGTGCGGCGGGTGGACGGCCCGCGGTTCGGGGCGAGCCGCCACATGGCGAAGATCCTCCTCGCCTCGGCCCGCTGGGGAAGCCCGTTCCGGGCCGTGATGAACGTGCGCTACGGGGAGGACGTTCTCGAGGCCTGCCGGGCCCTGGGGCTTCGGGTCGAGGGGTTCAGCCGCGCCGAGGAACCGAGGGAGGTGAAGGAGCGGGAGGGGTCCACCCTGGAATGGGGCACCGCCGAGGTGCTCCGGAGGGCCGCCCGGGCCCCGGACGCGATCTACGACACCGGGGACCAAGGGAAGGAGCCCATGATCCGGATCTTCGGCGCCACCGCGCCCGAGGTGGCCCGCCGGGTCGCGGCGGTCGCGCGGGAGATGCGCCGGGTCGCGCCATAGAGGGCCGGGGTTGGCGACCGCGTGGGGCGGTCGATCGGCCCGCATCGCGTCGATCAGGCCGGGAAGCCGGTGGGGCAGCCTTCGAGCCTCCCAGCTTCCCAGCCTCCCAGCCGAGAAGAGGATGAACCGATGACGATTCTGGAAGCGTGCCGGGCCGGCCGGGTGCCGGATCCGGTGGTGGAAGCGGCCAGGGCCGAGGGGGTGGACCCCGAGGCCCTGGCGGCCTCGGTGGCCCGGGGCGAGGCGATCGTGTGCCAGAACCGGAACCGCCCCGGTTGCCGGCCCCTGGCCATCGGCAAGGGGCTCCGGACCAAGGTGAACGCCAACATCGGCACGAGCAAGGACCAGATGGACCCCGAGGCCGAGATGGCGAAGCTGCGGGCCGCGCTCCGGGCCGGGGCCGACACCGTGATGGATCTCTCCACCGGGGGGCCGGTGCGGGAGATCCGGCGCCGGATCCTGGCCGAGTGCCCCGTGCCGGTCGGGACGGTGCCCATCTACCAGGCGGCGGTCGAGACGGTGGAGGCCGGCCGGGCGATCCCCGAGATGGATCCGGAGGTGCTCTTCCGGGTGATCGAGGAGCAGGCCCGGGAGGGGGTGGATTTCGTCACCGTGCACTGCGGCATCACCCGGGAGGGGGTGGAGTTCCTGGAGAGCCAGCCTCGGCTGCTGGGGGTGGTCAGCCGGGGCGGGTCGTTCACCGTGGCCTGGATGCGCCAAAACGGGGCGGAGAACCCGCTCTACGACCAGTTCGATCGGTTGTGCGAGATCTGCCGGGAGCACGAGGTGGTGCTGAGCCTCGGGGACGGGTTCCGGCCGGGGGCGCTCGCCGACGCCACCGACCGGGGGCAGATCCACGAGCTCATGGTGCTCGGCAGGCTGACCCTTCGGTCCTGGGAGGCGGGGTGTCAGGTCATGATCGAGGGGCCGGGCCACGTGCCCCTCGACCAGATCGAGGCGAACGTGAAGCTCCAGAAACGGCTCTGCCACGGCGCGCCGTTTTACGTGCTGGGGCCGCTGGTGACCGATGTGGCCCCGGGGTACGACCACATCACCTCGGCCATCGGCGGCGCCCTGGCCGCCTGGGCCGGGGTGGACATCCTGTGCTACGTGACCCCGTCGGAACACCTGGGGCTGCCCACGGCCGAAGACGTGCGGGAGGGGGTGATCGCGGCCCGGATCGCGGCCCACGCGGCCGACGTGGCCAAGGGGGTTCCGGGCGCCCGCGCCTGGGACGACGCCATGAGCCGGGCCCGGGCCGCCCTGGACTGGGAGGAGCAACTCCGGCTCGCCGTGGACCCGGCCAAGGCCCGGCACCTGCGGGAGCGGTGCCTTCCGGCCGACGCCGAGGTGTGCACCATGTGCGGGGAGTTCTGCGCCGTGAAGGTGTTCTCGGGTCGAACCGGGTAGGGCGCCGGTGGCGGGGCGGCCGCAGGACCGCCGGGCCGTCTGGGCCTGGGCCCTCTACGACTGGGCCAACTCGGCCTTCGCCACCGCGGTGATGGCCGGGTTTTTCCCGGTGTTTTTCCGGGAGGCCTGGAGCGCCGGGGCCGCCGAGGGGGTGGCGACGTTCCGGCTGGGGCTCGCGAACTCCGCGGCCAGCCTGGCGGTGGCGGCGGCCGCGCCGTTCCTGGGCGCCCTGGCCGACGCGGGGGGCGCAAAGAAGCGCTGGCTCCTGGGGTTTGCCGCCGCCGGCATCGGGGGAACGGCGGCCCTCGCCGGGGTGCCCGCCGGCGGCTGGGCGTGGGCCGCGGCCCTGTACGCTCTGGCCACGGTCGGGTTCATGGGGGCCAACGTGTTCTACGACGCCCTCCTCGTGGACGTGGCCGAGCCGGCGGTGAGGGATCGGGTGTCGGCCCTCGGCTACGCCCTCGGGTACCTCGGGGGCGGCCTCGCCTTTCTGGGCCTCCTGGCGGCCGTGCTCCGGCCCGAAGCGCTGGGGCTTCCCGGCCCGGGCGCCGCCGTGCGGTTCGCCTTCGTCGCGGTGGCCGCGTGGTGGGCCCTGTTCTCGGCGCCCCTCGCCCGCTGGGTGCGCGAGGCCCCCGGGGCGCGGGGGATCTCCTGGCGCGCCGGGGCGGCGCGGCTCCGGCAAACCCTGGGGGAGGTGCGCAACCACGGGCCGGCGCTCCGGTTCCTGCTGGCCTACTGGCTCTACATGGACGGGGTCGACACCGTGGTGCGCATGGCCGTGGACTATGGGCTGGCCCTCGGCCTCGGGGCCGGCGACCTGATGAAGGCCCTCCTCGTGACCCAGTTCGTGGGGTTCCCCGCGGCCGTGGCGTACGGACGTCTGGGCGAGCGGATCGGGCCCAAGGCCTCGATCCTCCTGGGGCTCGGCATCTACGCCGGGGTGACGCTGTGGGCGCGGGGGATGAGCACCCCGGCCGAGTTCTACGGCCTCGCCGTGGTGATCGGGCTCGTGCAGGGCGGGGTGCAGGCCCTGAGCCGGTCGTTCTTCAGCCGGCTCGTCCCGCCCGGCCGCAGTGCCGAGTTCTTCGGGTTCTACAACCTGATGGGCAAGTTCGCGGCCGTGATCGGCCCCGCCCTGATGGGGGCGGTGGGCTGGTGGACCGGGAACCCCCGGGACGGGGTGCTCGCGGTGACGGGGCTCGTGGTCGCCGGGGGGATCGTGCTCCTGGGCGTGCCCGGGGCGGGGGAGGGGAGGGCCGATGCTGCGTAGCCGCATGCCGGGGGAAACGGGGGAACCGCCGGAAACTCGGGCCATCCTCGATACCCCTTCGGGTACCACAAGTATCCCTTCGGGTCCTTGACGTTGCAGTGCAGCAAACCTAGACTGCGGGCGTGTCGGAACGAACCCCTTTGGAGAGGAGGAGTGAACCATGCCCGCACGTGAAACCTTCGTCGACCGCGCAGCGAACCTTTGGACCCAGCAGATGGACCGGTGGATCGAGTCCGTGAACCTGTGCCAGAACCAGTACGAGCGCATGCTCAACCT
>NZ_BAAHFQ010000149.1:0-6756 GCF_054681715.1 Deferrisoma sp. | reverse complement strand
CCTCGACGGCCACGACCGGGGCGCCAAGGTGGTGGCCCGGGCCCTTCGGGACGCCGGCATGGAGGTGATCTACACCGGCATCCGCCAGACCCCCGAGAAGATCGTGGCCGCCGCGATCCAGGAGGACGTGGACGTGGTGGGGCTGTCGTGCCTGTCGGGGGCCCACATGGTGCTCTTCCCGCGGGTGGCCCAGCTCCTCAAGGAAAAGGGCAAGGGCGACGTGCTCCTGTTCGGGGGCGGCATCATCCCGGTGGAGGACATCCCGGCCTTGAAGGAGGCCGGGTTCGCCGAGATCTTCTTGCCCGGCACCGACACGAACGACGTGGTGAAGTTCATCCGGGAGCGCCTGGGAGCGTAGAGGGAGGAGCGACATGCCCAGCAAGATCAACCACATCGGGATCGCGGTTCGCGACATCGAGGAGGCCGCGGCCTTCTACACCAAGCACCTGGGCCTCGAGCTCGGCGGGGTGGAGGAGGTGGCCGACCAGAAGGTAAAGGTGGCCTTCCTGCCCATCGGCGAGGTGCGGCTGGAGCTCGTGCAGCCCACGAGCCCCGACTCCCCGGTGGCCAAGTTCCTGGAGAAGAACGGCCCCGGGTTCCACCACATCGCCTACCAGGTGGACGACGTGGCGGCCGAGGTGGAGCGGCTCAAGGCCGAGGGGGTGCGGATGGTGGACCAGACCCCCCGGACCGGGGCCCACAACACCCGGATCGCCTTCGTGCACCCCAAGTCCTCCGGCGGGGTGCTGACCGAGCTCGTGCAGGAGATGGGGGAGTAGCTGGCTGGGCGGGGGGCGGCGGGGGGGGGGGGGGGGGCGGCGAGGCGGCTGGGCAGCTAGGCAGCCCCGCCGCCTCACCCGTCACGCGTCACCCGTTACCGGTTACCCGTCACCCGTCACCCGTCACCGATTCCGAGAGGAGACGATCCATGGGCGTTCCCGCCGAGGCCGGAAAGTCGAGCTTTGGCCTGATCGACCGGGAGCGGTTCCTGGCCGCGCTGCCGGAGGTGCGGGAGGGGCTCCTGCTGGACCTCGGGTGCGGGGTGGGGAATTACGCCTTTGCCCTGGCGGACCACTTCGGCGGCGGGGTGCGGGTGCTCGGGGTCGATCCCTGGGAGGACGGGGGCGCGGCCCTGAACCGGGAGGCCCGGAGCCGGGGCCTGGACGGCCGGGTGTCGGCCCGGATGGGCGACGCCGCCCGGCTCGAGGGCCTGGCCGACGCCTCGGCCGACGGGGTGCTCTTCGCCACGGTGCTCCACGACCTGGCCGAACGGGGCGAGGCCGGGGCGGCGCTTCGCGAGGCGGCCCGGGTGCTCCGGCCCGGCGGCTGGCTCGCCGCGGTCGAGTTCCACAAGCGGCCCACCCCCCACGGCCCGCCCGAGCGGATCCGGCTCTCCCCCGAGGAGCTGGCCGATCTCGCGGCCCCCGCCGGGTTCGCCGGCCCGGAGGTTACCGATCTGGGGGAGGACTGCTACGTGGCGGTGTTCCGGCGGCAAAGCGGCGGGCAGCCGGGTGGGTAAGGGGGCCCCCCTCCTCACCCCGGCCCTCTCCCCCCGGTGGGGGGAGAGGGAGCCAGAGGGCGGGCGGGCCTGCCGATGAGAGGCGATTTCCCCTCCCCTGGTGGGAGGGGGACAGGGGGAGGGGGTAGTGGTATCGGTCTCCTCCGGCCGTCTCCCCCCTGCTGGGGGAGAGGGAGCCAGAGGGCGTGGGGCCTGCCGGTGAGAAGGCGGTTCCCCCTTCCCTGATGGGAGGGGGACAGGGGGAGGGGGGAGTGGCACCGGTGTCCTCCGGCCCTCTCGCTGGCTGTGGGGAGAGGGAGCCAGAGGGCGGCGGGCCTGCCGGTCAGAACGCGGTTCCCCCTCCCCCGGTGGGAAGGGGCAGGGGGAGGGGGCAGTAGCACCGGTGCCCCCCGGCTCTTTCCCCGGTTGGGGGAAAGGGAGTCAGACGGCGGGGGTCTGCCGGCGAGAAGGCGGTTCCCCCTCCCCTGGTGGGAGGGGGACAGGGGGAGGGGGTAGTGGCACCGGTTCCCTCCGGCCCCTCTCCCGCGCTGGGGGGAGAGGGGGGCCCATGGCCTGCGGCGGTTGGGACGCGGGGACGTTAGGACGTTGGGACGGTAGGACGGTAGGACGGTAGGACGGTAGGACGGTAGGACGGCGCTTGAACTACGGGTGTTGCCTCCTGGCCTCCCAGCCTTCTAGCCTCCCAACTTCCCAGCCTCCCAGCCTACCTCATTCCCAGCCGCTCCAGCCGGTAGCGCAGCGACCGGAAGGTGATCCCCAGGAGTTTCGCCGCCTCGGTCTTGTTCCCGTTGGTGCGGCGCAGGGCCTCCTCCAGGTACCGCCGCTCCACGTCGGCCAGGAATCCCTCCAGGTCGAACCCGTCGGCCGGCAAGGGCGGTAGGCCCTCGGCGTCCCCGGTCCGGGGCGCCCCCAGCGCCGGCGGCAGGCTCTCCACCCCCACGTACTCGCCGGTTTCCAGGGCCGCGGCCCGCTCCACCAGGTTTTCGAGCTCCCGCACGTTTCCCGGAAACGGGTAGGCCTCGAGCCGGTCCAGGGCCTCGCGGGTGAACCCCTTCAGCGGCCGGCCGAAGGCCCGGGCGTACTTCTGGAGGAAGTGGAGCGCCAGGAGCGGGATGTCATCCCGGCGCTCCCGAAGCGGGGGGATCTCGAGGGCCACCACGTTGAGCCGGTAGTAGAGGTCCTCCCGGAACCGGCCCTCCCGCACGGCCTCGGCCAGATCCCGGTTCGTGGCCGAGACGATCCGCACGTCCACCGGGATCTCCCGGTTTCCCCCCACCCGTTTGACCTTGCCCTCCTGGAGGGCCCGCAGGAGCTTGGGCTGGAGGTGGAGGGGCAGCTCTCCTACCTCGTCCAGGAACAGGGTGCCGCCGGCCGCCTCCTCGAACAGGCCCGGCTTGTCGGCCACGGCGCCGGTGAACGACCCCTTCACATGGCCGAAGAGCTCGCTTTCGATCAGCCCCTCGGGGATGGCGGCGCAGTTCACGGCCACGAACGGCCCGGCCCGGCCCGAGAGGGCGTGGAGCCGCCGGGCCACGAGCTCCTTCCCCGTGCCGCTCTCGCCGTGGATGAGCACGGTCACCCCGGTGGGGGCCACCCGCTCCAGGAGCCGGAACACCTCCTGCATCCGGGGGCTTCGGCCGAGGATCTCGCCCCCCGCCTCCACGGCCTCGAGCCGGCGGCGCAGCTCCCGGTTCTCCCGGGCCAGGGCGGTGCGCTCCAGGGCCTTGGCCACGGTGAGCCGGATCTCGTCGGCCTTGAAGGGCTTGGTCAGGTAGTCGTAGGCGCCCCGCTTCATGGCCTCGACGGCGCTCTCGGCCGTGCCGAAGGCCGTGATGACCACCACCTGGGCGTCGGGGTCCCGCTCCCGGGCCGCCCCGAGCACGTCGAGCCCGCTTCCGTCCGGGAGCTTGAGGTCGGTGACGACGAGGTCGAACCCACCGCCGGCCAGGGCGTCCCGCGCTCCGGCCAGGTCGGCCCGCACCTCCACGGCGTGGCCCTCGCGCCGAAGGAGGATGGCGAGGAACTCCCGCATGGAGGGTTCGTCGTCCACCACCAGGATGCGCGCGGTGTCCTTGGGGTCGGTCATGGCGTTGGATCCTGTAGCGACGACGATCGCTGGTCGTCAGGCTTCGCCCGATCGGTCGGGACCGACGACCGGTGACCGTGGACCGTTCCAAAGCGAAACGTGAACCTCGTTCCCCGGCCCGGGGCGGAGTCGAGTTCCACCGTGGCGCCGTGGTTCTCGGCGATCCGGTGCACCGTGGCAAGCCCCAGGCCCGTGCCGCCGGGCTTCCCCGACTGGAAGGGCTCGAACGCCCGGGCCGCCACCTCGGGCGGCATGCCCGGTCCGTCGTCGGCCACCCGGATCCACGGCGTTCCGGCCTCCTCCCCGGCCTCCACGGTCACCGTGACGCCCCGGGGCTCGGCCTCCACCGCGTTCCGGAAGAGGTTGAGGAGCACCTGCTCCCACTGGGCCGGATCGGCCTCGATCCGGAACCCCTCGGGGACCCGGTTCTCCAGGCGGAAGGCCTCGTTCCCCTGGCCCTGGGCGAAGAAGAACCCCACCTCCCCCACCAGGTCCCGGAAGGCGACGCTCCTCGGCTCGGCCCGGCCCGGCCGGGCGTAGAGGAGGAAGTTTGCCACCAGGCGGTTCAGCCGTCCCGTCTCCCGAAGGACGATGTCGAAGAGCGCCGCGTCCTCCCCTTCCGGCCGCAGCGACTGGCGCAGCACCTCCACCGAGCCGGCCAGGCTCCCCAGGGGGTTTCGGATCTCGTGGGCGAGACCGGCCGCGAGCCGGCCCACGGCGGCCAGCCGGTCGGCCCGGCGCAGGTCCTCCTCCATCCGCTTCACGCGGGTGAGGTCCTGGAAGATCACCAGGTGGCCGATCGGGCGGTCGTCGCGGTCGGTCAGGGGCGACACCGAGTACCCGAGCACGAGCCCCCCTTCGAGGGTGACCTCGTTTCGGCTCCCGCCGGCCAGGTCGAACACGGGGGTCAGATCGGCTCCGGGGGACAGGGGCACCCCCGCCCGGCCCAGGAGGTCTTGGGCCGCCCGGTTGTGGAACCGCACCCGGCCCGCCCGGTCGAGGGCCACGAGCCCCGAGCCTAGCCCCTCGAGGATCAGGTCCTTGAGGTGCTCGAGGTCCAGCACCTCGGCCTCGGCCTCCTCGAGCCGCTCGCCCGTGCGGCGAAGCTCCTCGGCCAGGTACCCGGCCAAGAGCGCCACGGCGAAGAACCCAACGATGCTCAGGGCGAGCTGGAAGAGGAGTTTTCCCCCCTCCACCTCGGGCAGCGGAAACGGGTTCAGGGGCCGGAGCCACCCGTAGTACTGGAGATCCACGAGGAGGCCGTAGGCCAGGCTGGAGGCCGTGGCCGCCACGAGGGCCCCCCGGCGTTGCAGGAGGAGCGCCGCGCCCACGATGACGAGGGGGTACAGGGTGACGAAGGGCGAAAACGCACCCCCCGAGAGAAACACGAGGGCCGTGGCGTAGGCCACGTCCCAGGCCGGCTGGACCCGCGCCCAAAGCGCGAGGCTCTTTCGGAGCCGCAGGGGGGCCAGGGAAAGGAGGGTGATCCCGAAGGAGAGGCCCGTGATCCCGAAGAACCACGAAAACGGCACGGGGGACCCCCCCCGGCGGGCCTGGAACGCCGCGGCCACCGCCAGGAGGACCCCCAGAACGGCGAACCGGCCGGCCAGGTAGCCCTGGTACCGGCCGGCGCTCGGGGCGGTCACGGCCCGCCCCCTCCGGAACCCGCACACTCCGCCGGGGTGCTTCGGCGCACCGGGCTAGCCCCCGCTCACCGTGCCCGCCATCTGGAACACCGGCAGGTACATGGCCACCACGAGCCCGCCGATGGTGCCGCCCAGGAACACCATGAGCAGCGGCTCGATCAGGCTGGTGAGCGCGCTCACGGCCTCGTCCACCTCGGTGTCGTAGAAGTCGGCGATCTTCGAGAGCATCTGGTCCAAGGCGCCGGTGGCCTCGCCCACCGCGATCATCTGGACCACCATGGGCGGGAACACCTTGGTTTCCTTGAGGGGCTCGGCGATGGTGCGGCCTTCGCTGATCGACTCCCGGGTTTTCATGATCGCCTCTTCGATCACGGCGTTCCCCGCGGTTTTGGCCACCACGTCGAGGCCCTCGAGGATCGGCACGCCGGAGCTCACGAGCGTGCCCAGGGTTCGGGTGAACTTGGCCACGGCCACCTTCCGGAGGAGGTCGCCGAACACGGGAAGCCGCAGGAATACCCGGTCGAAGAACATGCGCCCCTTCTCCGTGCGGTACGTCCGCTTGAAGGCGAACGCCAGCACAAAGAGGCAGATCAGGATGAACAGGAAGTACTTCTTGGTGAACTCCGAAAGGGCGATCACGAAGAGCGTCGGCCCCGGAAGGTTCTTGCCCACCCCGGCGAACATCTGCTGGAACACCGGGATCACCCAGATCAGGATGATCGCGACCACGAGCACCGCCACGGCCACCACGGTGGAGGGGTACACCATGGCCCCCTTGACCTTCTTCCGGAGGTTCATGGCCTTCTCGATGTACCCGGCCAGGCGGTTCAGGATGGTGTCCAGGATGCCGCCCACCTCGCCGGCGTTCACCAGGTTCACGTAGAGCCGGTCGAACACCTTGGGGTGCTTCGAGAGGGCGTCGGCGAAGGTGGCCCCGCTCTCCACGTCCTCCTTGACCTTGAGGATCACCTCCTTGAACGTGGCGTTCTCCTGCTGGCCCCCCAGGATCTCGAGGCACTGCACCAGGGGGAGCCCGGCGTCGATCATGGTGGCGAACTGCCGGGTGAACACCACGATGTCCTTGGTCTTCACCTTGGGCTTGAGCCCGGGGATCTTGATCTCGGCCTGGCCCAGGCTCTTTTTGACCTTGGTCGGCGTGATGCCCTGGGCCCGGAGTTGGGCCGTCACCACGGCCTCGCTCGGCGCCTCCATCGTGCCCTTCTGGATCTTGCCGCCCCGGGCCCTTCCTTCCCACTTGTACACCGGCATGGGAACCTCGCTTTAGACCTCGTTCGGTCAACCCTCGGGATGTCGCGCCGCCCCTGTCCTCACACCCTGGCCCCGGACATGGCCGGCCGGGCCGCCCGGCGGGCGTCCACCACGTCGGGGGTGCCCTTGGCCAGCATCTGGCGCAGTTCGGCCGGGTCGGGGCTCCGGATCATGGCGTCCTCGAGCCGGATGATCTTCTTCGTGACCAGGTGGTAGAGCGACTGGTTCATGGTCTG
>NZ_BAAHFQ010000148.1:0-6766 GCF_054681715.1 Deferrisoma sp. | reverse complement strand
GAGCAGGGCGTCCACGAGGTCGGGGGGCACCCGGTGCCCCCACTCGGCCCGGCCGATGCCCCGGAGGAGCACCCACCGGGGTTCGCCGCCCCGGCTCTTTTTGTCGTGGCGAAGGGCGTTACGAACCGTTTCGGCCGAAACGCCCTCCGGCCTTAGCCGGTACCCCCAGGCCCCCAGGAGCCGCTCGATCCGCTCCCGGTCGGCCGCGGGAAGGAGGCCCAGGCGCTCGGAGAGCCGGGCCGTGAAGGAAAGCCCCATGGCCACGGCCTCGCCGTGGGTGTAGGCCCCGAACCCGGCCGCAACCTCTACGGCGTGGCCGAAAGTGTGGCCCAGGTTCAGGAGCGCCCGCTCCCCCGCCTCCCGCTCGTCGGCTTCCACCACCCGGGCCTTCAGCGCCACGGCCCGGGCCACGGCCTCCTCCAGGGCCCCGGGGTCCCGGATCAACGCCGGTCCCCGGGCCTCCAGGAGTTCGAACAGATCCGGGTCGCCGAGGAGCCCCGCCTTCACCACCTCGGCCAGGCCCGAGAGGGCCTCCCGGCCGGGGAGCGTCGCCAGGAGCGCCAGGTCCGCCACCACGAGCCAGGGCTGGTGGAACGCGCCGATCAGGTTCTTGCCCCGGGGGTGGTCGATGCCGGTCTTCCCGCCCACGCTCGAATCCACCATGGCGAGAAGCGTCGTGGGGATCTGCACGAACCCCACGCCCCGGAGCACGGTGGCCGCCGCGAACCCGGCCACGTCACCCACCACCCCTCCCCCCAGGGCCACCACCAGGTCGCCGCGCTCGATGCCGGCCGCCAGGAGGGCGTCCCAAAGCGCTGCCAGCGTCTCCAAATTCTTGTAGGCCTCCCCCGGCTCCATGGCGAACCGGCCGAGGAGAGCCGCCCCCGCGGCCCCCAGGGCCGCTTCGGCCTGGCCCGCCCAGAGGGCCTCCACGGTGCGATCGGTCACCAGGAACGCCCTTCGCCCGGCCAGGACGCCCCGGGCGGGTTCGAGGTCGCCCAGCCGGTCCAGGAGCCCGTGGCCGACCAGGACCGGATACGCCCGGTCGCCTAGGCCCACGATCACCGTTCTCACCGCCGCAGCTCCCGGGCCACCCGTTCCAGGACCTCCTCCGCCACCTGGTCCGCCGAGCGCCCCATCGTGTCGACCTGGATCGGCACCGCGTCGTAAAGCGCCCGGCGCGCCTCGAAGATCGCCCTCGCCCGGCCGAGCGGGTCGGCCCCCTCGAGAAGCGGCCGCACCGGCCCTCCCTTCCGGGCCCGGGCCACGGCCTCCTCCGGCGTGACCCGCAGATTCAGGACCAAGTGGCCGGCCAGCAACCGCCGGTTCTCCTCCCGGAGGAGCACCCCGCCCCCGGTGGCGATCACCGCCGGGCCGCCCCGGAGGGCCTTCTCCAGGGCCCGGGACTCCCGGTCCCGGAACCCCTCCTCCCCCTCGGCCGCAAAGATCTCGGGGACCGACCGGCCCGCTTCGGCCTCGATGGCCTCGTCGAGGTCCACGAACGTCCAGGCGAGCCGCTCGGCCACCCGCCGGCCCACGGCCGATTTGCCCGAGGCCATGAACCCGGTCAGGACGAGGTTTCGGACCACCGCCGGTTGATCCGGTCCAGGTAGGCCTCGAGCCCGACCCGCAGGTCGGCGAGGCTATCGCCCCCGAACTTCTCCACCGCGGCCCGGGCGAGCTCGAACGCCATCACGGCCTCCCCCACCACGCTCGCGGCGGCCACGGCGCACACGTCGCTTCGCTCGGTGGAGGCCTCGGCCGGCTCCCCGGTGTCCAGGTCCACCGTGCGAAGGGGCCGCATGAGGGTGGGGATCGGCTTCATGGCGGCCCGCACCCACACGTCCTCGCCGTTCGTGATGCCGCCTTCGATCCCCCCGGCCCGGTTGGTGGGCCGGGTCACCCCCCCTTTTCGGCCGTCGCCGGGGCCGCCGGGCAGGATCTCGTCGTGCACCCGGGATCCCGGAAGCCTCGCCCCCTCGAACCCGAGGCCCACCTCGAACCCCTTGATCGCCGGGATGGCCAGAAAGGCCGCCGCGAGCCGGGCATCGAGCCGGCCGTCGGGCACGGTGTGGGTGCCGAGCCCCACGGGTACGCCCGTCGCGAACACCACGAAAGTGCCCCCCAGGGTGTCGCCGGCCGCGCGGGCCTCGTCCACGGCCCGGCAGGCGGCCTCGTCGGCCTGGGGGTCGGGCATCCGGACGCGGCCCTCCTCCGCCCGGGCGTGGAGCTCGGGGAACGGGTCCTCCCAGGCCGCCTCCACCGGCCCCACCGAGGTCACGAACGACCCCACCGCGACCCCGATCTCCCGCAGCATCGCCTTGGCCAGAGCCCCGGCCGCCACCCGGGCCGCGGTCTCCCGGGCGCTCGCCCGCTCCAACACGTTCCGGGCGTCGTCGAGGTCGTGCTTGAGCACCCCCGCCAGGTCCGCGTGGCCCGGCCGAACCCGGGTCACGGCCGGGATCGCGCCCCGGTGTTCGGCCGAGGGGCTCATCCCCTCCTGCCAGTTGGCCCAGTCCCGGTTCCGGACCGCCAGCACCACGGG
The DNA here is from genome assembly GCF_054681715.1 of Deferrisoma sp. Taxonomy (NCBI): domain Bacteria; kingdom Pseudomonadati; phylum Thermodesulfobacteriota; class Deferrisomatia; order Deferrisomatales; family Deferrisomataceae; genus Deferrisoma; species Deferrisoma sp. The sequence continues at coordinate 4,221 of NZ_BAAHFQ010000148.1, read as the reverse complement.
GGCGCCCGTGGTGCGGCCCCACCGGACCCCGGCCAGGATCTCCACCCGGTCGGTCTCGATCTTCATCCGGCCACCCCGGCCGTACCCCCCCTGGCGGCGGGCCAGGTCCCGATCGATGGCCGCGGGGTCCACCTCGAGCCCGGCCGGCACCCCCTCCACCACCGCCAGGAGCACCGGGCCGTGGGATTCCCCGGCCGTGCGGTACCGCAACTCCATCACAGGCTCCGGGCGGCGGCCTCCACCACCGGCTGGTTCACGATCTTGGGGGTGATGAAGATGATGAGCTCGGTCTTGTCCACCCGGTTGTTCTTGCTCTTGAACAACCAGCCCACGAACGGCAACTCCGAGAGCCAGGGGATCCCGGACTGCGTGTTGGACTGGCGGTTCGTGATGATGCCGCCGATCACCGTGGTCTCGCCGTCCTTGACCAACACCTCCGTCGTGGCGGCCCGGGTCTCCTTGCCCGGGGTCTGGGAGTCCACCGCCACGAACGTGGTCGACGGATCCTCCTTGGACAGGTCGATCTTCATGATGATGGACCGGTCGGCCGTGACGTGGGGCGTCACGTTGAGCCGGAGCTTGTACTCGATCGCCTGGGTCTCGATCTTCTCCTCGGTGGCCGTGGTGAACGGGATCTCCACGCCCTGGCTGATCTCGGCCGTCTTGTTGTCGAGCGTGGTGACCCGGGGCGACGAGATCACCCGACCCTTGCCCGCCGTCTCGATGGCCGAAAGCCGAAGGTCGAGGCTCAGGACGTCGTTCACGTGGCCCAGGGTGAGGGCGAGGGCGCCTCCGGGCCCGGCCGCGCCGCCGGCGCTCGGAAAGTTCACCGCGAAGTTCCCCACCCCTGTGTCGCCCGAGACCCCGATCGAGTGGGGGAACGCCCAGTCCGTGGCCGCGCCGGTGCGGGTGCTCGCCTCGAACCGCCCGCCCCACTGGATGCCTAGGTCCTTGGCGAAGGTGGACGAGACCTCGACGATCCGGGCCTCGATCAGGACCTGGGGGGTCTGGGTGTCGAGCCGCCGCACCAGTTCCCGGGCCTGCTCCAGACGCTCGGCCACGTCCTTGAGGATGAGGGCGTTCGTGCGCTCGTCCACCGACACGGCGCCCCGGTCCGAGAGGACGGCCTTCACCTTGTCAGAGAGTTCCTGGGCCGAGGCGTAGTTCACCGGCACGATGTCGGTGACGAGCGGCGCCTGCTCCTTCTCGGCCTTCTCCTGCTCGAGCTTCCGCGCCTTCTCCTGGGCCAGGCGCTCGGCCGGGGCGATCCGCAGGACGTTGCCCTCTCGCACCTTGTCGAGGCCCCGGGTCTTCAGGATCACGTCCAGGGCCTGGTCCCAGGGCACGTCCACGAGCCGCACGGTGACCTTGCCCTGCACGTCGTCGCCCGCAACCACGTTGAGCCCGCTCACCTCGCCGATCAGCCGAAGGACGTTTCGGATGTCGGCGTCCACGAAGTCCATGGAGAGCCGCCGGCCCGTGTACACCGGCCCTTCCGGCGCCGAGGTACCCGCCTCGGCCGCGGAACCCTCGCCCTCCACCAGCACGACCTGGTCCTTCTCCTTCTTGACGGCGGCCACCCCGGCCTCCCGGGGCTCGGCCGATCCGCCGGCCACGAGGAGGTTGAGATGGGTCTCGTCCCGCTCGATCCGGAACGGAGCGGGTTTGCGCAGATCCACCACGAGCCGGGTGTCCCGGCCCCGGGGATAGGCCGCGACGAGTTTCACAGCCCCGGGGAAGGCTGAGGTGTCGAGCGCCCGGGTGAACCGCTTCGGGAGCGCCGTGGAGGGGAGATCCACGACGATCCGGTCGGGCCCCGCCTCGACCACCCGGTGGGGCGTGGGCTTCGAGAACGCCAGTTCGATCCGGCTCCACTCGGGATCCTGCTGGAACCCGAGATCCACCACCTCGCCGCCGCCGGGAAGCCCCGCCCAGCGGGCCTCGTCCTCGGCCGGCGGGGCCGCGGGCTCCGGCTCGGTCGCCGTTTTCGGCACCGCCGCGGCTGCCGCGGGCTCCTCCTTGGCGGGAGCCTCCCCGCCGAGCGCGAGCACAAACCCGTCCGGGGTCTTTTCGAGGCGGTACCCCTGGAAAACACCGGGCTCCGCCGCCTCCACCACGGCCCGCACCCGGCCCTCCTGTCGGCCCATCCGCACCCGGACGATCGTTCCTCCGAGTTCCTTCGTGACCTGGGGCTCGGGCAGGGTCACCCCCTCGGCGTCCACCACGAGCCGGGTGCCGTCGGACAGGAGGAAGGCCGCCAGGTTCGAGGGCTCGGCGCCGAACCGGAACCGGACGCCCTCGCCGCCCGGGAGGGCCTCAACCACAGGGGCCGGCGTTGCGGACTCGGCTTCCGCCTTTGCCGCGGTGCCGGCCGTCCCCGCGCTCTGCGCGAGGGCGACGATGAGATCGAGTCCCCGTTCGGCCGGTTGCACCCGGGCCTCCACCGGCCCCGCCGCCGCCACCGTGAACACCGCCCCGCCTCCGGGCAGGGCCCGGGCCTCGATCCGCTCCACCACCCCGTCGCCCACGTCCACCTGGGGGGCCACCCCCTCCAGGGTCACGTTGGAAAGCGTGAGCGTCACGGTGGGGGGAGTTTCGGACACCGAGAGCACGTGCTCCGGCGTGCCCTCGGCCTCCAGGTGGATCCGGTCCCCCGCATCGGCCGGGGAGATCTCCACCCCGGTGATCCGCACCCGGGGAGCGGTAACCTCCGACGCGGCCGGCTCGGCGGCGCTCGTGCGGGGCCGGGGGCCCGCGCAGGCCGTCAGCACCAACGCGAGGGCTCCCCCCATTACCGTCATCCAGGCGCTCGGGCGCCGTCTCGAATGGCTCATGGCCTCACCTCATCCTCGGGAGTGCGGAGCCGCAGGTCCACGGTACGCACCTGTTCTTCTCCCAGCAGGTCCACCACCCGCTCCTCCACCACGACCCGGTCGGGCCGGATCGCGACGACCTTCCCCCCCCGGTCCCCCACCAGGGTACCCACCCGCACCACGTAGCCCTTGCCGTCGGGCGCCTCCACCAGCGCCCGGGATCCCGCGCCCTCGCCCCACACGATGCCCGTGACCCGGAGCTCTTCCACGGCAAACCGCTGGAGCGGCGTCTTCGGCACGAACACCTCGGGCGCCCGTTTCTTGGTCTTTTTCGGTTCGATCTTGATGAAGGGCTGGAACGGGTCCCGGAGCCCCTCGGGGTCGTACACGAAGGCCGGCTCGGCGGGTTTCTCCTCGGGTTCGGCCGCCTCGGGCTTGGCCGGGGCGGCCGCCCGGGCGGGGGCCGGCCGGGACGGAGCGGGGGCCGGCGGGGGTTCGCCGCCGCAGGCCCAGAGCCCGAGGGCCGCGGCGAGCGCCCACGGGGCGAGACGCGCGCGGGGGATCATCGTTTCCCCCCTTTCTTCCGGCCCTTGGCGTCCTTGGCCTGCGCCATCTCCCCGGGCTCCAGGAACTTGTAGGTCACGGCCCGGCAGCTCACCGTGAGCTTCGTGCCCCCGGGTTCCACCTTTGGATTTCCGAACTCGCTCGACACAATGGTCACGATCCGGGGCAAACGGCCCACCTTGTCAAAGAAGACGGCCACGTCGTGGTACCGGCCGAGCACCTGCATCTCCAGGGGGACCTCCGCGTAGAACTCCTTGGGCTGGCTCTCCCCCGGCTTGAAGAGCAGGAACTCGAGCCCCGAGTCCTTTCCGAGGTCGCTGATGGTCTGGAGGAGGCTCGGGATCTCCTCCCGGTTGGGGAGCTTCTGGAGGGCCTCGGCGAGCTTTTCGTCGAGCCGTCGGACCTCCTCCTTGACCCGGGGCAGGTTGTCGGCGATGGCCTGGTTCTCCCGGAGCTCCTTCCCCAGCCGATCGTACTCCTCCTCGAGGCGCTGGAGCTCCCGCAGCCGGGGCTGGAACCCGAGAAAATAGTAGCCCAGCCCGACCGCCACGGTGATCCCGACCCACAGCAGCGCCTTTCGGCTCGTGGGCCACTTGAGATAGGTGTCGACCACGGCTGCCATGGGTCACCCCGCCTTCGGGTACACGACCGTCGCGTGGATCGTGAACGACTTCAGGTTCACCCCTCCCTTCGTGACCTGCTTCGTCACCTCGAGGCGCACCCCCCGGAACAGGGGGCTTCGTTCCAGGTCGGTCATGAACCGGGCGATGGTCTGGTTGTCGATCGCGTACCCCTCGAGGTCGACCTGCCCCCCGTTGTCCCGGAGCTTCTCGATCCACATCTT
>NZ_BAAHFQ010000147.1:0-6830 GCF_054681715.1 Deferrisoma sp. | reverse complement strand
GGCCGACGAGCGCCGGTACCTGTTCCACGGGTACGACAGGGCCACGGGTGCGAGGAGATGGACGGCCACCCGGGTGGATCTCGTGTTCGGCCACCACGAGGAACTGCGGGCGGTGGCAGAGGCGTACGCGAGCGCTGACGGATTGGAGGAGTTTGTGCGCGACTTCGTGGCCGCGTGGTACAAAGTCATGCACCTCGACCGGTTCGACCTCCCCAAGGACGCCCGGGCTGCGCCCGCCAACCCCTAGGGCCGCGGGGAGCCCGGGCGTTCCCCCGCCCGGGCTCCCCGCTTTTTCCGCGCACGCCCAGGCCACCTCGGGTACCCCTTGCACGGAGGCCCTCCAATGACCGCCCGCACATCGTCTGTCGATCCCGAACTGGAGCGCTTGCGGGAAGCCTTTCAGCGCCACGGGCTCCGTCTGACCCATCAGCGCATCGAGCTCTACCGCGCCGTGGTATCAGACCCGAGCCACCCGACGGTGGAGGCCGTATTTCGGCGCGCCCGAACGAAACTACCGACGGTGTCTCTCGACACCGTCTATCGCGCCCTGTCCCTGTTCGAGAAACTCGGGCTCATCACCCGGGTCGATCCAACAGGGTCTGGGGTGCGCTACGACCCGGATCCCACCCCGCACCACCACCTCGTGTGTCGCCGATGCCAAACCATCCTGGACTTCCGATGGCCGGAGGCGGATGAACTGGAGCCCCCGATTCCGGCATCGACCTGGGGGGTGGTCGAAGGACGCCGGGTCGAGATCTGGGGGCTGTGCAAAGCGTGCGCGGCGGCGGGGCAGGAAAAGGGATGACCCGCCCCCCAGGGCGGCAGCGCAGGGGATCCCGCCGAGGTCCCCCTACCCCACCCGAAAGGCGAAGCGCTCGGCCAGGTCCACGAGCCGGTTGGCGTAGCCCCACTCGTTGTCGTACCAGGCCTGGAGCTTCACGAAATCGCCCCCCACGACCCGGGTCTGGGGGCCGTCCACCACGGCCGAGAAGGGGCTTCCGACGTAGTCTGCCGAGACCAGGGGCTCCTCGGTGTAGGACAGGATGCCCCGGAGCGCCCCTTGGGCCGCCTCCCGGAGCGCGGCGTTCACCTCCCCGGCCGAGGCCGGCCGCTTCAGGGCCACCGTGACGTCGGCCAGGGACACGTCGGGGGTCGGCACCCGCACCGACACCCCGTCGAGCCGGTCGGCGAGCTCCGGGAGCACCAGGCCGACGGCCCGGGCCGCCCCGGTGGTGGTGGGCACGATCGAGACCCCGGCGGCGCGCGCTCGCCGGAGGTCCGGGTGGGGGGTGTCGAGGAGCCGCTGGTCGTTGGTGTAACTGTGCACCGTGGTCACGAGGCCCCGGCGCACCCCGAAGGCCCGGTGGAGCACCTTCAGAATCGGCGCCAGGCAGTTGGTGGTGCACGAGGCGTTGCTCACCACCCGGTGCCGGGACGGGTCGAGGAGGTGGTCGTTCACCCCCAGCACCACCGTGAGGTCGGCGCCCTCGGCCGGGGCCGACACCACCACCCACCGGGCGCCCGCCCGCAGGTGCCCCTCGGCGGCGGCGCGGCGGGTGTTTTGCCCGGTGCACTCGAGGACCACATCGATCCCCAGGTCTCCCCAGGGGCACGCGGCCGGGTCGTCGGCCCGCACGAAGGGCAGATCTCGGCCGCCCACCCGGAGCACCCCGGGCTCCGCCGACACCTCGCCCCCGAACCGGCCGTGCACCGAGTCGTACCGCAGGAGGTGCGCGAGCCCCCTCGGGTCCGCCCGGTCGGACACGGCCGCGATCTCGATCCCGGGCCGGCCCCAGGCCACCCGGAAGGCGCTCCGGCCGATCCGGCCGAACCCGTGGATGGCAATGCGAACGGGCATCCCGACTCCTCCCACCGAAACGCCACCGCCCCGGCCGGAACCGGGGCGGGCGGGTGAGGGCGGCGGTGCGTACCCCAGCTGGGGGCCGCCGGCGCCTCAGATGTAGTACATGAACCGGGCGTCGAGCTGGCGTTCGATCCCCAACTCCTCGGCCCGGTGGCAAAGGTCCTGGATCGTGGTGTTGCGGAAGATGTCGGCGATCTTGTCCCCGATCTCCTTCCACATGGGGCTCGCCACGCACACGTCCTTGCGGTCGCAGGTGGGGGCGTCGCAGTCGGCGTCGTCGATGTCGCTCACGCAGAAGACGAGCTCGATCGGCCCCTCCGTGCAGGTGATGATGTCGTAAAGGGTGATCTCGCTGGGCTTCTTGAGCAGGAAGTACCCGCCCCGGGGCCCCCGCTTGCTACCCAAGATCCCGGCCTTCTTGAGCTTTTGGAAGATCTGCTCCAGGTACCGGGGGCTGATCTGCTGGCGTTCCGAGATGTCCTTGATCTGGGCCGGAAGCCCTCCGGCGTGATAGGCGATGTCGAAGATCGCCCGCACCCCGTACCTGCTCTTGGTCGTAAGTTTCATGGCGTCTACCTCTCGGGTTCCCGATTGACGCGCGCGAAAATAGCAGCCCGCCCGAAAAGGGTCAAGGGGCCGGGGTTTCGGGCCGGCGCACCCGGATGTGAAGCTCCCGGAGCTGGGCCGGGTCCACCTCGGCAGGGGCCTCGGTCAGAAGGCAGGTGCCCCGCTGGGTCTTGGGGAACGCGATCACGTCCCGGATGCTGGGGGTGCCGCACAGGAACATGAGGATTCGGTCGAACCCGAACGCGATCCCCCCGTGGGGGGGCGCCCCGAACGAGAGGGCGTCCAGCAGGAAGCCGAACTTCTCCCGGGCCTCCTCGGGGCCGATGCCCAGGGCATGGAACACCTTTTGCTGGGTTTCCGCGTCGTGGATCCGGATCGAGCCCCCCCCGATCTCGACGCCGTTGAGCACCAGGTCGTAGGCCTGGGCCCGGACCTCCAGGGGCCGGTCGCCGAGCTTCTCCACGTCTTCGGGCACCGGGCTCGTGAACGGGTGGTGGAGCGCCACATACCGCTTCTCGTCGGGGTCCCATTCCAGGAGCGGGAAGTCCGTGACCCAGCAAAACGCCCACCGCCCCTCGGGAATGAGCCCCAGGCGCTCGGCCAAGTGCACCCGCAACTTCGAGAGCGCGAGGTTCGCGACCTTCTCGGTGTCGGCCACGAAGAACAAGATGTCGCCGGGCTCCGGCTCCGCCGCCGCCCGGATGCCTTCGCGGGCGTTGTCGCCCAGGAACTTCGCGATGGGCGACTGCCAGGTGCCGTCGGGTTGCACGCGGATCCAGGCGAGTCCCTTGGCCCCGAACGGCGCCACGAACCCGGCCAGGTCGTCGATCTCCTTGCGGGAAAGCGCCTCGCCGGCGCCCTTGGCGTTAAGCACCTTGACCACCCCGCCCTTTTTCACGGCCTGGGCGAACACCTTGAACTCGCAGGCCGCCACCGCGGCACTCACGTCGGCGAGTTCCAGGCCGAACCGCAGGTCCGGGGCGTCGGTGCCGTACCGCGCCATGGCCTCGGCGTACCCCATCCTCGGGAACGGCCGGGCCAGGTTCACCCCGAGGGTGTCCTTCCACAGCCGGCAGATCATGGCCTCCATCAGATCCAGCACGTCCTCGGCCCCAACGAAGCTCATCTCGAGGTCGATCTGGGTGAACTCGGGCTGGCGGTCGGCCCGCAGGTCCTCGTCGCGGAAGCACCTCACGATCTGGAAGTAGCGCTCCACCCCGGCCACCATGAGCATCTGCTTGAAGAGCTGGGGGCTCTGGGGCAGGGCGTAGAACTTGCCCGGCGCGAGCCGGCTCGGCACCAGGAAGTCCCGGGCCCCCTCGGGGGTCGAGCGGGTCAAGACCGGGGTTTCCACCTCCCAGAACCCGTGCTCATCGAGGAACCGCCGCACGCTGGCCGCGGCCCGGTGCCGCAGGGCCAGGTTCTTCTGGAGGGCCGGCCGCCGGAGGTCGAGGTAGCGGTATTTGAGCCGCAGGTCCTCCCCCGCCTCGGCCTCCTCGTCCACCGGGAACACCGGGGTTTGGGACCGGTTCAGGATCCTGAGTTCCTGGGCTTTGACCTCCACCTGCCCCGTGGGGAGATCCGGGTTCTCGGTGCCCTCGGGCCGAGGGGCCACCTCGCCCCGCACCGCGATCACGTACTCGCTGCGCAGGCGGTGGGCCTGCTCGTGGGCCTCGGGGGAAACGTCGGGATAGAACACCACCTGCACGAGCCCCGACCGGTCCCGGAGGTCTACAAAAATCAGGCCGCCGTGGTCCCGGCGGCGGTGTACCCAGCCCATCAGGGTCACGGTCTGGCCGATGTGGTCCGGCCGGAACTGGCCGCACGGGTGGGTGCGGCGCCAGGTTCCCATCGGTTCGATCACGCTCGTCCGCTCCGTTCAGGGGTCGAAGGGGGTACCGGGCCCGGGGTGTCCTACCCGGCCCGCATCAGCTTAGAGCTTCGCTCGCTGCCGTGGGGGTCGTGGCACGAGAGGCATTTCCCCCCAGCCCGGGTGTGCTGGGTGCCCGTGCCCCGCTCGTGACACAGGAGGCAGAGCCGGTCCGGCTTTGTCTTGAACTTGTACTTCCCGGCCTTGGACGCGGTGCACGGCTGGCCCGCTGGCACGTGGCACGACACGCACCCGTCGGCCCCGGCCTCCTCGGCCGCCACCGGGCCGTGGAGGAACTGGGGCTGCATGATCGGGGCGTGGCACCCGTCCTCGATGCAGGTGCCGGCCGCGGTGATCCCGGCCGCGCCGAGGCCCAGGGCCACGGCGGCCAAAGCGATCAGGGCGTCCTTCGGGATGCGGGTCATGGCTCCTCTCCTTGGGGAGTCGTCGTCGCGCGATCGGCGAGGTACGCCTCCAGGGCGGCCGCCGCCACCGGTTCCTGCTCGCCCGTGGCGAGATCCTTCACGGTCACCGTGCCGGCCCCGAGCTCGTCCTCGGCCAGGATCAGGGCCACCCGGGCCCCGCTCCGGTCGGCCGCCCGCATCTGGGCCTTGAAGCTCCGGGGGGCGAGATCGATCTCGGTACCCAGGCCCCGGGCGGCCAGGCTCCGCCGAAGCGCCAGGGCCCGGTCGGCCGCCTCCGGCCCCCGCACCACCCAGTATCCCACCGGCCGGACGGCGGGTACCCGCTCGGGGTCGAGAAGGAGGGCAAGCCGCTCCATGCCCGCCGCGAACCCGAGAGCCGGCACCGGGGGGCCGCCCAGGGCCTCCGACAGCCCGTCGTAGCGGCCGCCGGCCGCCACGGCGTTCTGGGCCCCCAGGCCCTCGGCCAGGAGCTCGAAAGTGGTGCGGTTGTAGTAGTCGAGACCCCGGACCATGCGGGGGTTCACCGTGTGGGGGATCCCGACCCGTTCCAGGATCTCCCGGATCCGCCCGAAGTGGGCCTGGCAGTCCGGGCACACGGCATCGAGGATGAGCGGGGCGTCCGCGGTGCGCTCGCGGCACCGCTCCCGCTTGCAGTCCAGAACCCGAAGGGGGTTCGTGTCGACCCGGCGCTGGCAGTCGGGGCAGAGGTCGTCGCGAAGGCCCCGGAGGTGCTCCCGCAGCCTCTCCACGTAGGCCCGGCGGTCGATCGGACATCCCAGGGTGTTGACCTCGAGCCGGAGCCGCTCGGTCAGGCCGAACGCCCCGAACAGGTCCCACAGCACGGCCAACACCTCGGCGTCGGCCTCGGGCTCGGCCCAGCCGAAGCATTCGACCCCGATCTGGTGGAACTGCCGCAGCCGGCCTTTCTGGGGTCGCTCCCGCCGGAACATGGGGCCCATGTAGTACCACCGGACCCGGGGGGACGAGCGGTGCAGCCCGTTTTCCAGGTACGCCCGCACGGCCGAGGCGGTCCCCTCGGGCCGCAGCGTCACCGAGTTTCCGCCGGTATCGACGAAGGTGTACATCTCCTTCTCGACGATGTCGGTCGCCTCGCCGATCGAGCGGCGAAAGAGCGCCGTATCCTCGAGAAGGGGAAGCCGGACCTCCCGGTACCCGAACGCCTCGAGCACCCGCCGGGCCGCGGCCTCCATGTGCTGCCACAGGGGGGCCTCGTCCGGGAGAACATCCCGGAATCCCTTGAGTTTCTTGATCTCCATGTGGGGAATTTCCGTCAGAGGAGACGGGCCTCGTACACGGCGTCGCGCGAGGCCTCCTTGTTTCGGTACATGGCCCGGTCGGCCTTGTCCACGAGCTCTTCGCGGGATCCTGCGTCGTCGGGATAGGTGGCCACTCCCACCGACGCCGTGAGCCGGATGTCGCGGCCCTCCCGTCCCAGGAACCGGTGGTTGCGCACGGCCTGGCGGACCCGCTCGGCCACCTCCACTGCGGCCTGGGTGTCTGTGCCCGGGAGCACCACCACGAACTCGTCGCCCCCGTACCGGACCAGGACGTCGTTCTCGCGCACGTTGGCCTGGAGGAGCCGGCTCACCTCGATGAGCACCTTGCCTCCGGTCAGGTGGCCGTGGACGTCGTTGATCTCCTTGAACCGGTCGAGGTCCAGGAAGAGCAGGCTAAACGGGGTGCCCGAACGCTCCGTCTCCCGGATCGCCTCGTCGATCGCCCGTTCCAGGTACCGGGCGTTGTAGAGGTCGGTCAGGGGGTCCACGAAGGCCAGCTTCCGGGCCTCCTGGAACCGCTCGGCCGCTTCCAGCGCGAGTTCCATCTGCTGGACCAGGAAATGGGCGTTGGCCGCATCGTCCTGGGTGAACCGCTCGCCCCGGCCCGACCGGCCGAGAATGACCACGCCGTCGAACCCGGCCCGGGGACGCAGGGGAAGGAACAAGAGCTCCCGCACCTCGGGCCCCCGGGACCGGTCCGCCAGGATCCGAAGGAGCCGGGCCCGCCCCAGGATCCGCGGCCCCTCGAGCCCGCGCAGATACCGCTCCGCCTTCATCACCAGGGCGTCCCGCAGGGCCTCGGCCTC
>NZ_BAAHFQ010000146.1:0-6902 GCF_054681715.1 Deferrisoma sp. | reverse complement strand
CTTGGGGGAGAGGGCCAGGGTGAGGGGGCCGGGCCGGCGGGTGGCACCGTCGGAGAAACGGGAATCCCAGAGGGGTTTGCCTCCCAGCCTCCCAGCTTCCCAGCCTCCCAACCGAAGTCCCCCGAAGGGTATCACGCCGCGCATTCACCGGAAACCCTTGGGCGCGTCGCCGGCGCTCGGAAAAAGTACTGAACAGGTATTCACCGGTTCCCCGCCAGGAAATATCCGTTCGGGTACCCGACTTTACCCTGTCGTTCTGTTGACGCAGTGCAGCACCGCAGTTAAGTTACGCCGACCTTCCGCTCTGGGAAACGAAAATCCGCACCCAAGGAGCCACAACCCGTGAACCCGAAACTGTGGGAAGAGTGGCTGCGCTGGAGCACCCAGATCCTCGAGGGAACCGGCGCGGCCCGCCAGGCGTTCGAGAGCCTCGGGACGAAGCCCCCCTCCCCGGAGGAACTTGCCCGGTGGGCCAAGGCGTGGCTCCCCGCCGAGTCCCGGCCGGCGGACCCGGGGGAACTCCAAGAGGTGTTGGAGCGGTGGTGGGATCTCCTCGGCGTGGTCCCCCGGTACCGCTATGTGGAACTCCTCCGCCGGTACGAGGAATTGAAAGAGCGGCTGGAGCAGGCCGAGGAAACGGTGCGCCACCTGCGCACCCTGCTGCGGGACAAGGAAGGGGTGGCGCCCGACGTGACCTCCGCGGTCGACCAATGGGCGGAGCTCACCCAGAAAGCCCTCGACGCCCAGATGGAGTGGGCGCGCACCTGGCTCGGGACGGGGGAAACCGGGACCGAGGGCAAGGCGAGACCCGAGGACAAAAAACGGTAGAGATGTGTGCTTCGGGACCACGGGCGGCCGTGGACCGAAGGCGGTTCCTGAGGTTCCACCAGGAGGAATGGACATGAACTGGGCCGAAGAGATGCAACAGGCTGCGAAGACCTGGACCGACTGGCAGAAGGCGTGGTGGGAGCAGTGGACGCCCCGCACCGGCGCCGAGGCCGGCAAGGGCGACGGCCCCTGGGCAGCGTGGGTGGAGGAGTGGCGCCGCAACTGGGCCCGGGCCCTCGAGACCTGGACCGGGCAGCGGCGGGGGCTGCCGCCCCAGGTGATCCGGTCGCTCTTCGCCGGGGAAGAGGTGTTCTTCCGGTTCGTGGAGTTCGTGACCCAGGGCCTCCGAACCCTGGCCCCCCGGCTCGAAGCCGGAGAGGACTGGTCGGACCTCCTTCGGCGGTACGTGGAGCAGGTGAAAAAGGACCTGGAGGAAGACCCCCTGCGCTGGCTTCCCAGCGCCCAGGGCGCGGCCCAGACCGCGCGGGAGCTTCCGGAGTTGTGGCGGCTCTGGGCCTCCGAGGCCCAGAAACTGGCGCTCCCCTGGCTCCGCTCGGCCCAGGAGTCCCGGGGGTACCTGGGCGAGGCCATGACCGGCGACCGTGCCGCGGTGCTCAAGATGATCAACGTGTTCTGGGACACCTACCAGAACACCCTGGGCCGGTACCTGGCCGCGCCGGCTATCGGCTACACCCGGGAGTTTCAGGAGAAGTTCACCCGGGCCTACGAAACCTGGCTCGAGATGCAAAAGGCCCAGGGCGAGTTCCAGGTGGAGATCACGAACGCGGGCATCCGGGCCCTCGAAACGATGCTTCGGGAACTCGTCGAACGGGCCGAGAAGGGCAAACCCATCACGAGCGCCCGCCAGCTCTTTGACCTCTGGGTGGCGTGCGCCGAGCGGGCGTACTTCGAGGTGGCGAGCACCGAGTCGTTCGCCCGGATCCAGGGCCGGTTCGTGAACGCCGCCATGCACTACAAGGTACACGAGCGCCAGCTCGTGGAGGAGTTCGCCCGGGCGTTCCACCTGCCCACCCGCACCGAGCTCGACGATGCGTACCGGCACCTCCACGAACTCCGGAGGGAGGTGAGGACCCTGCGGCGCGAGCTCGAGGCGCTCAAGGCCGAGAAGGCCGCGGCCCCCGCCGAGCCGGCACCCCCGCGCCGCGCCCGAAGGGCGGCCAAGCCTGCGGCGGACACCAAACCCGGTTCCCCGGCCAAGGCCGAGGGTTCCGATTCTACCGAGACAAAGGAGGGGTAAGCCGTGTTCCCGATCCAGATCAATCCCGACCAGGCGATCCATGAAGCCGTGGACTTCCACCGCAAGCTCGTCCGCGGCCTGGACTCCATCGTGGACATCCGCGAGATCGACGTGGCCCCCACGCCCAAGGAGGCCGTGTACCGGGAGGACGACGTCGTCCTGTACCACTACATCCCGAAGAAGAAGCGGCCCTGCAAGGTGCCCATCCTCATCGTGTACGCGCTCGTGAACCGGCCGTACATGGTGGACATCCAGGAGGACCGGTCCATGGTCCGCAACCTCCTGGAGCAGGGCATGGACCTCTACCTGATCGACTGGGGGTACCCGGACCGGGCCGAGCGGTGGCTGACGCTCGACGACTACATCAACGGCTACATCCATTCCTGCGTCGAGGTGATCAAGAAGCGCCACGGTCTCGATCAGATCAACCTCCTGGGCATCTGCCAGGGCGGCACGTTCAGCCTGTGCTACACGGCGCTCCACCCGGAGAACATCAAGAACCTGATCACCATGGTGACCCCCGTGGACTTCCACGTGAAGGACGGGCTCCTGAACATCTGGTCGCAGCACCTCGACGTGGACACCATGGTGGAGGCGTTCGGCAACGTGCCGGGCGAGTTCATGAACTGGGGCTTCCTGATGCTCAAGCCCTGGCAGCTCATGGTCCAGAAGTACGTGGGGTTCGTGTCGGTTCTGGACGACGAGGAGAACCTGCGGAGCTTCCTCCGCATGGAGAAGTGGATCTTCGACAGCCCCGACCAGGCCGGCGAGGCGTTCCGCCAGTTCATCAAGGAATTCTACCAGGGCAACAAGCTCATCAAGGGCGAGGTGGAGATCGGCGGCCGACGGGTGGATCTCAAGAACATCACCATGCCGGTCCTGAACATCTTCGCCAACGAGGACCACCTGGTTCCCCCGAGCTCGTCGAAGGCCCTGGAGAAGTACGTGGGCACGAAGGATTTCACCACCCTCTCTTTCCCGGGCGGGCACATCGGCATCTACGTGAGCAGCCGCTCCCAGCGGGAGCTCGCGCCCACCATCGCCAACTGGGTCAAGGAGCGGGTGTAGGGCCCGAAGGCCCGAAGGAGGCGGCCGATGAAGATCGAGGGATCCAGGATCCTGATCACCGGGGGCGCTCGGGGCCTGGGCCGGCAGTTCGCCCTCGACCTGGCCCAGGCCGGCGCCCGGGTGGGGGTGTGCGCCACGAGCGAGGAGCGGCTCCGGGCGTTCGCCGAAGAGGCCCGCTCCCAGGGCCTCGAGATCTGGACCCGCCGGGCGGATGTGGCCTCCGAGAGCGACGTCGTCGAACTGTTCGACGCGTTCGTGGGCCACTTCGGGGGCATCGATGTGCTCGTGGCCAACGCGGGGATCACGAGGGACGCGCTGGTGGTCAAGAAGAAGGACGGCACCGTCCAGACGATGCCCACGGCCTACTGGCGCGAGGTCCTCGACGTGAACCTGACCGGGGTGTTCCTGTGCGGCCGCGAGGCGGCCAAGCGCATGGTGGAGCAGGGCACCGGCGGGGTGATCGTGCCGATCTCGTCGGTGAACCGGGCGGGCGCCATCGGCCAGACCAACTACTCGGCCACCAAGGCGGGGCTCGACGCCATGACCGTGGTGTGGGCCAAGGAGCTCGTGCGCTACGGCATCCGGGTGGCGGCGCTCGCCCCTGGCTACGTGGCCACCGACATGACCGCCCAGATGCGAGAGGACGTGCTAAAAAAGATCGAGGCCATGATCCCCCTGGGCCGTCTCGCCCGGCCCGAGGAGATCTCCCACGCCCTCAAATTCATCTTAGAGAACGACTACGTGCACGGCCGGGTGATCGAGGTGGACGGCGGCCTGCGAATCTGAGCGGGTCCAGGCGCGTATCAGGGGTCAGAATTCAGGGGACAGGTGTCAGACAACACCTGTCCTCCGTCTTCTGTCCTCTGCCTTCTGATCTCCGAGCCCCTACCCCTCCAACGACTCGCGGATCGCCTCCTCGGCCGCCCGGCGCCGCTCGAGAACGGTGTCGCGGTAGGCCCAGAGGCTTTGCTCCAGGGCCCGCTTGCGCTCCTCGATCTCGTCGAGGGTTGCCTCGGGCATCTTTCGCCTGGGCGGCATGACCACGGCCTCCCCGTCCAGAACCACGACCCCGTCCTGGTTGGTGCAGGTGGTTTTGAGGCGCACCCGGTTTTTTTCCGGGTCCACCTCGAGCACCTCGACCTCCGCCGTGATCCGATCGCCGATCCGCACCGGCGCCTTGAACTTCAATGTCTGGCTCACGTAGATCGTGCCCAGACCGGGCAGTTTCCCGGCGATCACGGCCGAGATGAAGCTCGCGCACAGGATCCCGTGGGCGATCCGGCCCTTGAAGAAGGTCGACTCGGCATAGGCGTCGTCAAAATGGATCGGGTTCGTGTCGCCGCTCGCCGCGGCGAACAGCGCGAGATCGGCCTCGGTAACCTCCCGCACGAGGCTCGCTCGATCGCCGACCCGGATCTCTTCCACCGTCTTCATCGCCGGCACTCCTTTCCATGCTGGAAGGCTGAGAAACTGGACCGCTGGAAGGCCGCGAGGGGCGACCTGTTCGCGGCAACCGTATTGCTAAGGCCAACGGAAGTATTGTCAGATCCCCGTCGTTTCTACGGAAACCCGCGGTGGGCTGGTGGAGAACCGGGGGCGGCCCCTCACCTCGCCGCGCCATCACCACGCCTAGGTCGCTTTGGAAGATCCGGACCGTCCGCCACCGCCGCACCGGCCTGCCGAGCCGGCAACGGCATGGAAAGGCGCGGCGATCGGGTGCCGCACTCGCGCCCGGCCGGAAGCAGGCCCCATGCCCTCGCGATCTCCTTGCGCGCCTGTATTGACGCCGGGTTGATACCTGGGTTTCGGAGCTCTAGGGCGACACGGAGGGAAATCCCTCGTATCTTCGGGATGTTCCACTCGTGCCCTTGTGAACGTGTGTATCTATCGTTTCTCGGGGCTATCCGGGACTCGTCCGGATGCCAAAAACCCTCTTAGGCTCTGTAATCTCTAGGCTTTTGAAGATCTGTCGCTGTTCAGGGGTGATCTCCGAACGCTGGAAGAATCGATGATCTTTCGCTTCGAACTCCCCGGCCGTGAGCCCCGAAAGAGCGTGTGCGATCCGCGCCCAACTCTTCCCGCATCGGTGCTCCGCCACCCGTTCCAGAAGAAGCGCCAGCACGCACAGCTTCACGTGCGCCACGATCCGCTTCTCCAGCCGATGCCACATCGGCGTCATCCGGATCTGCGTGCGCTTCATCGACCGGAAGCACCGCTCGATCACCATCAGCCCCCGGTAGCCCTGGACCGCATGTTCCACACGCAGTGTGTCGTCGTTCGTCTCGATCACCCACTTGCCGTCCGTGCGCTCGGCCCGGCGCACCGCCGCCCGGTCGATCCGAAGCGTCTTCTTCCCCTTGCCCCCCACCGTGAGGTAGCGGCCGTAGCGCTGGGAGGCCCGAAGCTCCGCCGCCCACTTCTGGGTGGCGTCCAGGCTCGGATGCCGGGCCAACTCCTCTTCCAGTTCCCGGAGCACCTCCTCCCGGCGGGCACGCTGGCGCTCGGCCTCCCTGGGGTTGTAGCACAGGATCGTGCGCCTCCGGCGCACCCCCTGCCCGATAACAACCTCTTTGGCCCAAAGGTTCTCCCCAAACTTCCGGTACCGTCCCGCCCGGGAGAGCACCTCGTCGCGGATCTCGCTTTCCCCCAGTGGGGTAGCCAGGATGTAGTGGCCGCACCCCCGCGCCAGGGCCTCCCGGTTCCCGGCCGAGTTCATGCCCGCGTCCCCCACGAACACCACCCGCCCCAGCCGCCAGTCCCGCAGATCCTTGCGCACCCGCTCCACCGTGGTGACGTCCGTGGTGTTCCCCGGGAACACCCAGCTCCGGACCGGAAACCCTTCGCGCGTCACGGCAAGCGCCACCACCACCTGCGGGCTCCAGGTTCCCTCCTTGGAGTGCCCAAACCGCCGAATCCCCTCCGACGACGCATCGTCTTCCTCGTCGATCGCAAACGAGGCCGTCGTGGTGTCGTAGAAGATCACGTCCACGGCCAGGTTCAGCAGATCCGCCGTGTGGAAGAACACCTCCCGCTCCACCGCCTCCGCGTGCTCGTAGAGCCAGTCCATGGCTTCGTAGAGCCGGTCCAGACCCAGCCCCCAACACGAGGGCAGGTACACCCGCCCCAGCCACCGCTCCCACACCCCCAGTTTGGACTCCGGCGCACTCAGACGGTTGGCGACCATGGCGAATACCGCCCGCTCGTACCCACGCCCCGTGACCCGGCTCGTGCGCTCCAGCTTCCGAAGGCACGGCCCGATCCCCAGCCGCTCCCACAGGGCCTCGGCCAGCCACACGATCCCAAACTCCCGGCTCCCCAGGAACCGCACATCCCCGGGAAGGCCGGCCTCCTCCCCCGAGGGACCTTCGGCCGCGTCCATGTCTGGGTCCTCCACCCGGACCCCGCAGACCCGGGCGATCGAGCGGCACAGCCGCACCAGGGCATCGCGGTCCAGCTCGTCCGCCCGGCCGAAGTTGTGGATGACCCGGGCCGTGGAGCGCTTGCGCTGGGGATCCCACTCGTTGTGGGCGAGCTGGTAATAGCGGACGACGGAGCCGTCCTTGTTCCGGCGGGAGGTGGCTCGGATGTACATGCCTATCAGAATAGCGTGTACTCGCTGCCACTGCAATACTCTTTGCATGTGACGTGTATCTATGCATTCCGGCGATTTTCCGAACCCACCTCCAATGAAATCGAGGGGTTGCGATCCGAGAAACCCCGACATGTGCTCAAATCTCCGAAACCCAGG